>JAITMI010000399.1 GCA_031277435.1 Pseudomonadales bacterium | reverse complement strand
CGCCCTTTTGCCCCACCTTACAAAAAAGTGGGAGTTTTCCGTAGCCTCAGCGGAAGAAGTGAGCAACCCCGTTGATTCGGGTAGTAAGCGCTCTTATGGAAACCCACGCGGCACGGGGCCAGGGCCGGCGCCGGGGCGTGGGAAAGCGCCAGGGCCGCCGGGTGCGGCGCCTGGCCCCTGATCGCGGAAGCGCTCGCGCAGATTCTGGCGTTCGGCTTCGTCCAGATTCTGGAAATCACGAAAACGCTCACGCATCCGGCGCTGACTTTCGGGGTTGAATTCGCGGAAGCGCTCGAAACGGTCGCGGATGCGGCTGCGCGCTTCGGCGCTGCGCTCTAGCCAGTCCTGAAAGCGGTCTTCCACTTGATCCTGCTGTTCCACCGTCAAGCCCTGCCAGCGTTCGACGCCGCGCAAAAGATTCTGCTGCCGCTGCGGCGACAATTCACTCCAGCGTTCCTGTACGGATTCCAGAATCATCCGCTGCTCTTGCGTGAGAGAGTCCCACTCGGTGGCGGCCTGCCCCAGCGCGATGGCGGGCAGCATGAGCAATATGAGTAGCAGTTTCACATTCATGGGATTAGCGCGAAAGGCGCGATTGCAAGGAAGCAGATTCAACACGGATCATTGATGACCGGCCAGCCACTGGTAAAACTCCAGGTCTTCATAAAATTCGAGTTCTTCGGAGGCGCTGAGCAAATCGATGTCTTCGAGCTGTTCAGCGGCCACCGGCAAGCGCCGCGGCTCTGGCGGAGTGGCATTGAACAGCATCACGCAAAACACCAACACCGAAGCCATCGCCAGGCCGCCAAAGGGCAGCAGCAAGGGCGAGCGGCGGCCTTGCCGCTTGCGTTCCAGCGCGGCGTGGCGGATGCGGTTGAGGCGCGACAGCGTGTAACCGTCCAGCGCGGCGCAGCTTTGATCGAGATCCTTGCGCACCTGGCGCAAGAATACCGCCTCCGCGTCCGCGGCGTCCGTGGCGAGGTTCAGGGGCTCGTTGCTCATCATAGATAGTGCTCTCCCAATCTTTCCCGCAGCTTGCTCAGGGCGCGGGAATAATGCGTTTTTACGCTGCCTTCGGCGCAGTGCATGGCTTGCGCGGTCTGGCGCACGTCCAGCCCTTCCCAGGCGCGTAACAAAAACACTTGCTGTTGCCGCAGGGGCAAACGGCGCAGCGCGTCTTCCAGCGCCTCCATGCCGCCTTGCAGGGCCAATAATTCTTCCGGCGGTTTGCCGGCGGGGTCGGGCAAGAGTTGCAGCGGGTCTTCTTCGTCCTCATCGCCGTCCGCCCGGCCTAGCCAACTGCGGAAACGGTTGCGCACGGAACTGCGGCGATACCAGTCGCGGATGCGGCTTTGCAGAATGCGGTAGAACAAGGGGGCGAGTTCAGACTCCGGCTTGTCGCCGTACTTTTCCACCAGTTTGAGCATCGCGTCCTGCACGATGTCGAGCGCTTCCTCTTGGTTGCCGGTGGCGATGCGCGCCATCCGGTAGGCTTTGCGCTCTACCCCGGCCAGAAAGTTCTCGAGTCCTAATTGTTGTCGCAGAGGCTTGCTCTCCCGTCGTTCCGCGCTCAACTCGTAATCATAGCCAAGCATGGCGTGAGAGTCACCGCAGGCCGGTTGCATAGTCAAAGTCGCGCTTGCCATCGTCTTTTGATCCCGGATGAATTGAATGTCCGTTTGCCGCCAGGCGAAACGGGACAAGCGGCAAGAACGCAGCATGGCGGAGGCGGTTTACCCCGCGCCCAGAATTTGCCTCAAACGCTCGCGCAACTCCGGTACCAGTTCCGCTTCGAACCACGGATTGCGCGCCAGCCACAAACGGTTGCGCGGCGAAGGGTGCACCAGCGGCAGGTAGCGCGGGCCGTACTCGCGCCAGCGCCGTACCCGCTCGGTCAGCGTGAGCTTATCGGATAAGTAGTATTGCTGCGCGTAAGAACCCACCAGCAAGATCAGTTCCAAGTTTGGCAGATGCTGTAATACCTTCTGGTGCCAAAGCGGCGCGCATTCGGGGCGCGGCGGCAGATCGCCGCTACTACCCTTGCCGGGATAACAGAAACCCATCGGCATGATGGCGACTTGGCGCGTGTCGTAAAAGCGCGTTTTATCCATGCCCAGCCACTCGCGCAGCCGGTCGCCGGAAGCGTCGTCCCAGGGAATGCCGCTGGCATGGACTTTGGCGCCGGGCGCCTGGCCGATGATGAGCAGTTTCGCGCCAGCGCCAACGCGCAATACCGGGCGCGGCTCCTGCGGCAGTTGTTTGGCGCAGTGGCGGCACTCTTGTATTTCCTGCACCAGCGCCAATAAATCACCGCCTTGGCTCATGGCGTCACAGCACCCGGTCGGGGACCGGCTGGCCGCTGAAGAAGGCGTCGAGATTGGCCTTCACCTTCATCCCCATCGCCGTGCGCGTGCTCAGCGTGGCGCTGCCGAGGTGCGGCAGCAGAACCACGTTTTCGCGTTCGAGCAAGGCCGCGGGCACGCGCGGTTCCTGTTCATACACGTCCAGCGCGGCGCCGGCGATTTGCCCGGCATCAAGCGCCGCGATCAAGGCATTTTCGTCCACTACGTCGCCGCGTGAGGTGTTGATGAGATAGGCATGAGGCCGCATCGCCGCGAACCGCCGGGCATCGAACAGATGCCGCGTATCCTGGCCGCCGGGCGTGTGAATCGCTACGAAGTCGGCGGCCTGCAAGAGATCATCCACATTCGCGCAAAAACGCGCGCCCATGCGCGCCACCGCCGAGTCGTTCAGTTCACGCCTGTTGTGATAAAGAATGCTCATGCCAAAACCGTAATGCGCCTTGTGCGCCATGGCGAGGCCGATACGGCCCAGGCCGATGATGCCGAGCGTGGCGCCGCTGACCTGAGCGCCCATCAGGTGCGTCGGATACCAGCCCCGCCACTGACCCGCGCGCAATTGCCGTTCGCCCTCGCCAGCGCGGCGCGCCACCATCAACAGCAGCGTCATGGCGAGATCGGCGGTGGCGTCGGTGAGTACGCCGGGCGTATTGGTCACCGTCAGCCCCAGTTGGCGCGCGGCATCGAGATTGATGTGGTTGTAGCCAACGCCGTAATTGGCCAAAAGGCGCGTTTTAACGGGGCCGGTCTCACCCAGTTCCGCCACGAAGCGATCGGTCACGCAGGGGCAGATGGCGTCGTATTCTTGCAGCGCGGCGCGCCACTCTGGCACGCTCAGGGTGTGTTCGAGGATAGTGGTGTCGTAGTCGCGCCAGAGGGCGGCTTCCACCGCCTCGGGCCAGCGCTGTGTCAGCAAAATGCGGGCGGCGGCCATCGAACTTTCTCGTCACGCAGGCTCAAATGAAGATCACCAGCACTAGGCTCAACACGCTGATCGCGCTCACCGCATTGCGCAATCTCCAGAACCACAGGGTGGTGACACGCTGGCGGCTGAGCCGGTATTCCTCGACCCACAGCAGCACGAAACTCACCAATAACAGCGCAAAACCAACAGCTTCGCCGAACCAGATGAAACTCAAACACAGCAGCAACACACAGAGGCTGCTCAACAGATACACACTGTCGCTGGTGCGCTTGCAAAAGTGAATGCTCCACTGCATGCCACTCACGAAACTGCCAAGCAGCGCCGCGTAAAAATGCAAGACTTGCTCCAGCCCCATCGGCAGGAAACTGAGCTGAGCATCCATGATGACCAGGACACAGCCCAGTACGAGTAGCAGCGTCCCCATACTGGTCAACGCTATAACCAGTTGTTTTTGATTGAAAAGCTTCACATTAAAAAGCTTCATAATGCCTCGGTCATTACTTCAAACAGCCGTCTGAAGCCGCGCGTGGAAAGGAAGAAGTCGTCCTGGCGCTGCACTACTGGGTGCACGCCGGAACCGCCGCGCCACAAGCAGTAAGACAAACCACACTGATTTTGGATGGACCATCATGTTATCAAGCTATCAATCCCCAGGGAAAGCACCCCGTGCATCCGCCCACTGGGTATTGCGCGGGATTTTAGAGCTTGCTCAAACAAGCGCCTTATCTTTGTCTTGCGCCTCCCAGCAAAGCCCTGCACACTTCGCACCCTGCCATCGTTGATCCTTTTGATTCAAATTCCATGCTGCAACAAATCAATATCTCCTACGTTCCCGAACAAGACCGCCTGTTGCTCAAGGCACGCCAAGAAGACGAGACTGAATACCGGGTGTGGTTCACTCGCCGTTTCACGGCGCTGTTGTTGAACGTATTGCGCGAGCACATGGCTCCGCACGGCGGGCAAACCCAATTGGCGGCTAGCCGGGAAACGGTGCAACAACTTAAAGGTGGCGCTTTCCAAAGTCCTTACCGTGAACAGCAGCCGGCCACCCTGCCCTTCGGCACGGACGGCATCCTGGGCTACCGCATCAATCACAGCGTCGCCAATGACGTAACCCGGTTGCAATTGCTGCCCAAGGAAGGCGAAGGCTTGAGTCTCTCGCTCAATAAGCACATGCTGTACATGCTCTACAGTTTGCTCGAACAAACCCTGCCGCAAACTGGCTGGGAGCTTGGTGAAGTTCCCGTACCCAAACAACTCTTGCATTGAGAATTTCGTCATCCAGCGCCACTGACGGCATAGGCAAGTCCTTATTCCTTCTGTTAGGCTGCGCGCTTGGCTGTTGATTGCTTGGAGGGCGGCTTGCCCATAATCAAAAAAACGAAGGGAGATTACCTGCCTATGAAAAAACTCAGTCTTGCTCTGCTCTTGGTTAGCTGCGTCAGCGCTTGCGGCGATAGCCCCGTTACGACGCTCAGCACCTTCGCCACCGACAGCGCCGCCCAGGCGCAAGCGATGGGAGTGTCGCACGGCGAATACGTGGCGCGTCTGGGCAACTGCGTGGCCTGCCACTCGGTTCCCGAAGGCCAGCCCCTCGCCGGCGGTTTGAAGATGGCGGTGCCGATGTTGGGCAATATCTATACCACCAACATCACCCCCGACCCGGTCAACGGCATCGGCCAGTACAGCTTCGAGGAATTCGACCGCGTGATGCGCAGCGGCGTAGCCCGCGACGGCCACCGCCTCTACCCCGCCATGCCCTACCCGTCTTACGCCAAGATGTCGGAACAAGACATGCGCGCGCTGTTCGATTTTCTGATGAACGAGGTGGAGCCGGCCAATACGCCCAACCCGCCCTCGGAAATCACCGGCATCAAGAGCGCCCGCTGGCCGCTGGCGGTGTGGAACTTCATTACCGTCGATGATGATCCTTATACGCCCGACTCCGCCCAAAGCGATCTGTGGAACCGCGGCGCGTATCTGATTCAAGGCTTGGGCCACTGCGGCGCCTGTCATACGCCGCGCGGCTTGATGATGCAGGAAAAAGCGCTCGATGGAGACGATAGCGGCTATCTTTCCGGCGCGCCTCTCGATCACTGGACGGCGTCCAGCCTCAACGGCGACATCAACTCCGGCCTTGGCCGCTGGAGCGAAGATGACATCGTGGAATTCCTCGAAAGCGGCCATAACCGCTTTGGCACCGCTTTCGGCACCATGGTGGAAGTCATCAACAATTCCACCCGCCACATGAGCGACGATGACCTGCGCGGCATGGCGACATACCTGAAGTCACTGCCCGCGGTGAATGAGCGCAGCGCCACGCCCTACGCCTACGACAACGGCGCCACGCAGCAACTGGTGTCGCTCGACTTCAGCACGCCCGGCGCGCGCGTTTACTACGAGTACTGCTCCAACTGCCACGTCACCAGCGGCAATGGTTATTACCCGTATCAACCGCCCTTGGCCGGCAACCCGGTGGTGATGGATCCTGATCCAAGCTCGCTGATCAACCTCACGCTCAACGGTTCCTTGCGCGTGGTGGCCGAGGGCGGGCCGGACGTCAACGACATGCCCTACTTCCGCCAACTGCTGGACGATCAGGACATCGCCGATGCACTGACCTTCATCCGTAGCAGCTGGGGCAACAAGGCCCCCGCCGTGAGCGCCGCGCAAGTGACGGAGATTCGTACCGCTACCGACCCCAGCCGCAACGATGACATTCAAGTGTTGCGGATGAAGTAAAACACGGCGCCATCACGCCAGGGCTTTGGGTCTTGGCGTGATGGCTCCAAGTTAAAAGAGTTAAGAGTTAAAGCGGCAAGTCCGCCGCAATGGCATTGGAGGCCTCATCATGAAACCGCTACGCGCTTGCTCAACCCTGCTGCTGTCTCTGCTCTTCACCACGCCGCTCTGGGCACAAAACCAGTTCAACCTGGACACGCTGCAAAGCGGTCAACTGGTGCTTAATCTCAACACCAGTGATCAGCGTGAAGTAGAACAAGACACGCTCAATGCCAGGCTGGAATTCATATTGCAGGGCCGTGATCGCATCGCGCTGCAAGATCAACTCAATGCCAGCATGGCGCAGGCGCTGGAGTTGATCAAAAGTACGAGCATCGAGAGCAATACCTCGAATTATCAGGCTTATATCGCGCCGGACAGCTTCACCAGCGCCAACAACTCGCTCTGGGAAGTGCGGCAAGGAGTGATACTCACCAGCACTGATAGCGCCGCGCTGCTGGAACTCGCCGGCAAATTACAGGAACTTGGGCTGACGATGTCGGCGCTGTATTACTCGCTTTCCACCGCGCGCTACGAGGCGGTGACGGAGGAACTGACCACCCAAGCGCTCGGAACGCTACAGCAGCGCGCCGAAGCCGCGGCGCGCGCGCTGGGCAAGAGCAAGGCGGATCTGGTGGAAGTCAGCATGAACGGTTCTTACAATTTCGGCCTGAATCGCGAGTATTCGGACATGGCCATGGTGTCATCCGCCGCGCCAGTAGCCGACCCCGGCAAGACGCAAGTCAGCGTCAACCTTTCCGCCCGCGCCGTACTCTCGCCCTGAACCGGGCAAG
>JAITMI010000371.1 GCA_031277435.1 Pseudomonadales bacterium | reverse complement strand
CTTTCGGCGATGGGGTCTATGCCCTTGCTCAGCGTGTCGCGTAGCCCTTGGGCTTTCTCGCGTGCCGTGGCGAGGCTCACGCCAGGGTAGATGCCAAGGCCGATATTGGACCGTCTCTTGGTGAAGGGGTGCGAGTAATTGAAAACCCACTGCTTCGTCCCTGTTGGCTTCACTCGGAGGAATAAGCCGCGACCGTCGCCTAGGTTGTATTCCGCCGCGCGCGGTCTGGCTTGTCTTACGCCGGTATCGGTGAGTTTGTTTGTGGTTCGGTTCGTTTGTAACAGTGGATTCCCGCCCTCCGTAGCCGTCGCTGGTGTTACGCACAGTGTTACATTCAACCCTGGATGTTACAAGTATTCCCTGGACCTCTCTGGACGGGAAAACCGCTGAAAGGCTTGAATTTTCTGGGTTTGTGGACTTTGTTGGAGGGCTTTGGATCGTCAAGTGGTGCCCAGAGGCGGAATCGAACCACCGACACAGGGATTTTCAATCCCTTGCTCTACCTACTGAGCTATCTGGGCATTGCGGTATTGCGGATATTCGGCTGGGGGCCAGCGCGAAAGGCGCGTATTAAACCCGCGCGGCTGGCCGCCGTCAAGCGTCTTGGGGATTTGGGGGTACGTAGCCTTCGGCTTGGGCGAAATCCTGGTTGCTGAGGAATTTTTCCATCTGTTGTTGCAGGAATTTGCGGTGTTCGGGGTTGATCATGCTCAGGGCTTTTTCATTGATCAGGCGCACTTGGTGCGCTTGCCATTCTTGCCAGGCTTGTTGCGAGACGTGGTTCATGATGTCCAGGCCCTTGGGGCCGGGGAAGGGCGGGGTCAACATGCCGTCCATCTCTTTTTGATACTTGCGGCAAAATACTTTTAGCGGCATGGGGTGGCTCTGTAGTGCGTGGTGATTGAGCTGGCGATGATACCAGGGCTTGCTTGCCTATAGCTGCGCCAGCTTTTGCAGCAGCTTTTTCACCGGCGCGGCCAGCCCGAGCGTGCTGGGGGTTTTAAGATCATACCAGTGAAAACGCTCGCCTTCGTTGATGCTCACCAAGTGCGCATCCAGCGGAATTTGCACCGGCGTGATGTCCAGGTGAAAGTGGCTGAAGGTATGGCGCAGCGTATGCCAGGGTTGTACCGCGCGCAGGTCGATCAAAAGCTGGCCGTGCCGTTCGATGTTGAAGCCGCTGATGTCCTCGCTTTCGGGGAAGCTCCACAGCCCGCCCCAAATGCCCTGCGGCGGGCGTTTTTCCAAGAGCACGCGGCCCCTGGCGTAATCGTGCAGCAGCAGCATGTAAGTGCGTTTCACCGGCAGGGTTTTGCTGGGCTTACGCTGGGGGAATTCCGCCGTGCGCCCTTGCTGGTAAGCCTCGCAGGAATCCTTGAGCGGGCAGAGGCCGCAGGCGGGTTTGCCGCGGGAACACAGCGTGGCGCCGAGGTCCATGATCGCTTGGGTGTAATCGGCGCAGCGTTCGCGCGGGGTGAGCGCTTCCGCCAGGCGCCACAGTTGTGCCTGCACCTTGGGCTGATCGGGCCAGCCTTCGAGACAATGGAGGCGCGTCAGCACGCGCTTGACGTTGCCATCGAGTATCACCGCGAACTCGCCGTGACCCAGCGCCATGATGGCGCCGGCGGTGGAGAGGCCAATGCCGGGCAGGGCGCTCAGCGCATCGACGCTCGCGGGGAAATGCCCACCGTATTCCTGCTGCACCCGTTTGGCGGTCGCGTGCAGATTGCGCGCGCGGGCGTAATAGCCGAGCCCGGTCCATAGATGCAGCACGCTGTCCTCATCCGCCCGCGCCAGCTCCGCCACCGTGGGGAAGCGCGCCATGAAGCGTTCGTAGTAGGGAATCACCGTCGCCACTTGCGTTTGCTGCAACATGATTTCCGACACCCACACGCGATAGGGCGTGCGCTGCTCTTGCCAGGGCAGGTGTTTGCGGCCGTACTGGTCGAACCAGTCAAGTAGCGCGCGGTTGAGGGAGCTGTGATTCATGCGGATAAAGGCCAATGCGGACGGCGGAGCATAACGGCAGTGGCGGTGTTGGGGAAAGTTCAAGGTTCAAGAGTTCAAGAGTTTAAGAGTTTAAGAGTTCAAGGCTATAATTGCCGCTTTCGCACATCTGTTTGTGAATCCCTGAGGCAGAGCATGTCGCAACGGCAAGCCATTGTAGAGCGCAACACCAACGAAACCCGCATCACCGCCAGCGTGAACCTCGACGGCACCGGCAGTTTTCAGATGCAATCCGGCCTGCCCTTTTTGGAACACATGCTGGAACAAGTGGCGCGCCACGGCTTGATCGACTTCGACATCGTCGCCGAAGGCGATTTACACATCGACGCGCACCATAGCGTGGAAGATCTCGGCATCACCCTCGGCCAGGCTTTCGATCAGGCGCTCGACAAAACCGGCATCCGCCGCTACGGCCACGCCTACGTGCCTTTGGATGAAGCATTATCGCGCGTGGTGATCGATTTCTCCGGCCGCCCTGGGCTCGAATATAACCTGACGTTCAAGCGCGGCAGCGTGGGCGGTTTTGATGTGGATTTATTCCACGAATTTTTCCAAGGCTTCGTCAATCACGCCAAGGTAACGCTACATATCGACAATCTGCGCGGCGAAAACGCGCATCACCAGATCGAAACCGTGTTCAAGGCCTTTGGCCGCGCGCTGCGCATGGCGATTGAGCCCGATCCGCGCATGGCCGGCACGGTACCTTCCACCAAAGGCACGCTCAAGGGCTGAGCGCATTTTCTTCGCGCGGTAACGCGGCAGGCAACGAAAACACCATGACACACCTCGCGGTCATTGATTACGGCATGGGCAATCTGCACTCGGTCGCCAAAGCGCTCGAACATGTGGCGCGGCGTGCTGACTTGACGTTCAAAATCTCGGTCAGCGCCGATCCAAAAGTGCTGCAAGCCGCCGACCGCCTGGTATTCCCCGGCGTGGGCGCGATGCGCGACTGCATGGGGGAAATCCGCCGCCTGGGCATTGATGAGATTTTGCGCGAACAAATCCAACACAAACCGGTGCTGGCGATCTGCGTGGGAATGCAGGCGTTAATGGAACGCAGTGAAGAAAACGGCGGCGTTGAGTGCATCGGCCTTTTTCGTGGGGAAGTACGGCGTTTCGCCGCTGGTCAGCACGATGCCAAGGGCGAACTCTTGAAAGTGCCGCACATGGGCTGGAGCGAGGTCAAACAGCGTGCGCACCCGCTATGGCGCGGCATTCCCGAGGGCAGCCGCTTTTATTTCGTGCACAGCTACTACGTGCAGCCGCACGATAGCGCCGAGGTGGTGGGAGTCACGGATTATCCCGCGCCATTTTGCGCCGCGCTGGCGCGCGACAATATTTTCGCGGTGCAGTTTCATCCGGAAAAAAGCCAAGATAGTGGCCTGCAATTATTACAAAACTTTCTTACCTGGAGTGGACACGCATGAGTTTGGCGAAGCGCATCATCCCCTGTCTCGACTGCGACAATGGCCGCGTGGTCAAAGGCGTGAAATTCGTGGACATTCGCGACGCCGGCGATCCGGTGGAAATCTCCAAGCGTTATTGTGAACAAGGCGCGGATGAAATCACCTTTCTCGACATCACCGCCAGCACCGAGGACCGCGGCACCACCATCCACACGGTGGAAGCGATCGCCAGCGAAGTGTTCATTCCGCTCACCGTTGGCGGCGGCATCCGCACCTTGCAGGACATCCGCGACATGCTCAACGCGGGCGCCGACAAAGTAGGCATCAACACCAGCGCGGTGCTCAATCCCGAATTCGTGCGCGAGGCCGCCGAGCGTTTCGGCGCGCAGTGCATCGTGGTGGCGATCGACGCCAAATGCGTTTCTGGACCTGGCGAACCAAAACGCTGGGAAATTTTCACCCACGGCGGCCGCAAACCCACCGGCCTCGACGCCATCGCCTGGGCGCAAAAGATGACCGCCTACGGCGCTGGCGAAATCCTGCTCACCAGCATGGACCGCGACGGCACCAAAAACGGTTTCGACCTCGACCTCACCCGCGCCATCAGCGACGCCGTCGCCGTCCCCGTCATCGCCTCCGGCGGCGTCGGCAATCTGCAACATTTGGTGGACGGCATCAAAATCGGCAAAGCCGACGCCGTGCTCGCCGCCAGTATTTTCCACTTCGGCGAATACACGATTCCACAAGCCAAGGCGTTTATGCGGGAGCAGGGGATTGAGGTGCGTTAAGTTTTTACGGGCACCGAAAGCAAACCGAGATGCTCAGTGAAGGGAATGAAATCACGGTCGGTGAAAAGCAAGGGAAGACGCTGTTCAATACAAAACGTCGCGATGATGACGTCGGTTGTTTTTCTGACCGTGATGCCTTTTTTGCGCAGTGCCCGGTAATTTTCGGCGCATTTTCCGGACATGCCTTTACCGAACATTGCGTATTGGTCGAGCGTTGACAAAGCTCGCTTGGTCAAACGGTATTCGCGATCGTCTCTGATGCCCTGGAGAATTTCCAGCGAGATCAGATCGCCCATGACAATCGCGCCTTCAGCGATTTTGGTATCGAGAGTGTCAGTATGTTTACTTTGAATACCGTTGAGATAGTCGATCCAAACGCTGGTATCGGCAAGGATCATTTACCGCCCCGCAGCGCGTCCAGGTCGCCTTCCCATTTCACTTTGCCGCGCAGTTTGCGAATTTCTTGTTGCTGGCTGCGCTGAACCAGGAGTTTGAGCCCCTGTTCCACCGTTTCTTTTTTTGTTCTGAGGCCGGTAGCTTTGAGAGCTTCGGCCATCAACTTGTCATCAACAGCAATGTTGGATCTCATGAATCACCTGTGTGTATGCCGTTGCCCATCGTACCCATTTCGAGGGGCGCCCGCCAAGCTGGCTCATCGCGGGGCGCCCCGGCTGCCTGAAAAGCTGGTGAACTTCTCCGCATCCATACTACTATCACCGGACCATATCGCCAGACCAACCCACACGGAGACCACCATGAA
>JAITMI010000354.1 GCA_031277435.1 Pseudomonadales bacterium | reverse complement strand
CATGACCCGGCCTCGCTCCCAACTGGCCTCCCTGAAGGCCACGCCCTATTACCACTGCATCTGCCGCTGCGTGCGGCAGGCTTTTCTCATGGGCAAGAACGGCAATGGCCACTCTTGCTTCTCAACCCTGCACTAGCCACGCAGCAACAACACGAGTGGCGGCGAATAGAAATAGGGCAATGAGAAAACAACAGGCCAGTAACGGCTAAACTGCACACGAGCTTACGCTTGCCGCCAAGACGAATGGCGTATTTGCCACGCCATCAAGCCCTTCAAACTCGAATTGATATATCCCCTTGATGATGAGTTTCAGGCTACCGGTACGGGATACGTTGAAATCGAGCGAGGTAACGTCTACCGGGTGATGAGCGTTTCCCAGATATATTGAGCCATCTATGTAGCCGTCCTCTGAGTTGGTGGGAAATTTGAATGATTTACCCGCCAAGTCTTTAAGCATATCTGAGGGTAAGTCAACGCCATCAAGGCGGATGGACGTATCTACGATTTCCTGATTCCAAAGAAATGGCGTCATCAGAATTTCAATGGACATGCTGCCGTCTGGCATTCTGGAAATGACTGCGTGCTTCGGCGTCAGGGAATTGACTGGGAATTTTTCCATTATTACGAAATCACAGACACCGCCCCGGCGAAGAGCGGCGCCTGAGCTCAATCAACGCAATTCAAGTTCCAGAATCAAAGGCGTTGCTGGCGTGCTGGGGAGTTCGTCTCCTTCGCGCGGGGTGGAGGAGAATTGATAGACGGCTTGCTGCAAACGCGCGCGGGCGGCGCTGTCGAGGCGGACTACGCGCTCGTATTCGGAGGGTTTGTATTCCCCGGCCAGTTGCGGTTGTTGCTGTTCATCCGTGGCGCTGCGCTCGGCGATTTCGAGGCTGCCGGCGCCTACCAGCACGAAGGCCGCTACCGAGGCGGCGATGGCGCCCTGCCCCGTCAGCCGCAAGAGGCGTCCGGCGACTCGCTGGGTTTTGGACGGCGCCGCATCGGCGGCGAGCGCGGCTTGGATGCCGGGCAAGAGGTCTAAATCGGGACGGATGGGAGATTCGTGCAGAACCGCGTTGATGCGCTGATAGCGCTTCCAGGTGGCCAACAGCTCAGGCTGCTGTGGCAAACGGCGCACCAGGCGGCGGATTTCCAGTTCAGTGGCCTCGTCATCCATGAGCGCGGACAGCGCCTCGCGATCCATGCGCTGGCTGTCCTCGAACGGCTCGCCCTCGCGCAACTGGACCAACTCGGCCTTGCCGCTAAAACCATCTTTGCTGCTATTCATAACTATCTGATATACCTTTAGTTATTACCCTTCGGCGCGATGAGCCGGCGCCGCCCCCACTGCTTGCCGCGCCAAAGCTGGCGGCAGTTACCGTGTATGGACAACTAGGACACGGAAAAATTCCGTGCTTGCCTCTTTATTTACGCATTTCTTGATTTACGCATTTTTTGGCCGGCGCGCCCTCATCGCTCCAGAAGCGGACGAATCTTGAGATCGATCGCCTCGCGCGCGCGGAAAATGCGCGAACGCACCGTGCCTACCGGGCAGCCCATGATGTCGGTGATTTCTTCGTAACTGAGGCCGTTGAATTCGCGCAAGGTGAAGGCGGTGCGCAAATCTTCGGGCAGTTCGCTGATGGCGCGGTCGATCACGGCTTTGAGTTCGTCGCGGTCGCGCTGCGCTTCGGGGCTGTCGAGATCGGCCATGACGCTTTGGGCGTCCTGCTGCTCGGGATCGTCGATGTCGATATCAACATCGGGCGGGCGGCGGCCCCTGGACACCAGATAATTGTTGGCGGTGTTGATGGCGATGCGGTAAAGCCAGGTGTAAAAGGCGCTCTCGCCGCGAAAATTGTTCAGCGCGCGATAGGCTTTGATGAAGGCTTCCTGCGTTACGTCCTCGGCTTCATGCGGGTCGCGCACGATGCGCCCGACCAAGCCCAACAGCCGGCGCTGATAGCGCAGCACCAGGAAGTTGAAGGCTTGTTTCTCCCCTTTGAATACCCGTTCGACGAGTTGTTCATCCGTATCTTTTTTGTTGTCTAGTGCCAAAGTCGTCGAATCCGCTTGCTTGTCTTACACCTGCGAGCCATCGCCCACGGTAAAAATTTTGGCGATTGTAGCCTACTCCCGGCCAAGGGCCAGCGGCGGCCTTACGCGGGGCTTTCGCGCCCGGCGCAACAAGGTAGAATCGCAGCCTTGCAGCGGGAAAGGTCCAGCATGAGCTTTAGTAACGCTTCCTTTGATTTCAACGATGTCCTCATCATCGGCGGCGGCGCCGCTGGCATGAGCCTGGCGCTGCGCTTGGCGGATCAGGCCAAGGTGACGCTGCTGACCAAAAGCTCGCTCAAGCAGGGTTCGACCTATTACGCGCAGGGCGGCATCGCCGCCGTGCTGGACCCTGAGGATGACCTCGTCTCGCACGTTGAAGATACGCTGGCGGCGGGCGCGGGGCTGTGCCACCGCGACATCGTGGAATACACGGTGAGCCGCGCGCGCGAGGCCATCGACTGGCTGATCGCCCAGGGCGTGCGCTTCACGCAGGAACAAACGGGCCATAACGGCGTGCCCGGTAATTACCATCTCACCCAGGAAGGCGGCCATCGCCACCGCCGCGTGATCCACTCCGCCGACGCTACCGGCAAGGCGGTATTCGAGAGTCTGGCGGCGCAAATCAGCGCGCATCCCAATATCCGCTGCATCAGTGATTGCGTGGCGATCGACCTGCTCATCGGCGCCAAGCTGGGCCAGCGGCGGCGCGGCTGCCTTGGCGCCTACGTGCTCAATGAGGACAGCGGCCAGGTGCTGACCTTGCCGGCGCGTTTCACCGTGCTCGCCACCGGCGGCGCCAGCAAGGTGTACCTCTACAGCTCGAACCCCGAAAGCGCCAGCGGCGACGGCATCGCCATGGCCTGGCGCGCCGGCTGCCGGGTGGCCAACATGGAATTCAACCAGTTCCACCCTACCTGCCTGTATCACACCCAGGACCGCGCTTTTCTCATCAGCGAGGCGCTGCGCGGCGAAGGCGCGCTATTGCGGCTGCCCGATGGCACGCGCTTCATGCCCAACTACCATCCGCAAGCTGAACTGGCGCCGCGCGACATCGTGGCGCGCGCCATCGACGCCGAAATGAAGAAAACCGGCTGCGATTGCGTTTATCTCGATATTACGCACCAAAGCCGTGACTTCATCCTCGAACACTTCCCCACCATCCACGCCCGCTGTTTGAAGCTGGGCATCGACATCTGCACCCAGCCGATTCCCGTGGTACCGGCAGCGCACTACAGTTGCGGCGGCGTGATGGTCAACAAGAACGGCCAGACCGACATTGAAGGGCTGTACGCGATCGGCGAAACCAGCTTCACCGGCCTGCACGGCGCCAATCGCATGGCCAGCAACTCGCTGCTCGAATGCTTCGTGTTCGCCTTCGCCGCCGCCGAGCACATCAGCACTCAGCTCGCCGCCACCGAGCTTTCCACCGCGCTGCCGCGCTGGGACGACAGCCAGGTGCGCGATTCGGACGAGGACGTGGTCATCGCCCACAACTGGGATGAAATCCGCCGTTTCATGTGGGATTACGTTGGCATCGTGCGCACCAACAAGCGCTTGCAGCGGGCGCGCAACCGCATCAATTTGTTGCAGAAGGAAATTCAGGAGTATTACAGCAATTACCGCGTCACCGCGCCGCTGTTGGAGTTGCGCAATCTGGCGGTGGTGGCGCAGCTCATCATTGAATCGGCGATCACGCGCAAGGAAAGCCGCGGCCTGCATTACAGCCTCGACTATCCGGAACTGGCGCCAAGCGCCGAGGATACGGTGTTGATTCCGCCTAATTTTCTGGCGGCCAAATAGCCTGGCTTTTCAGCGCCGAGCCGCGTGCGCCAGTACCAGGGCGACGGCGGCGCAAAGTTCTGGCGTTGGCGCCGGTTCGCGGCGGGTGAGCCAGAGGAACAGATCCTGATCTTCTTCCGCCAGCAGCGCGCGGTACTGTTCCAGCTCTTGCGGCGTGAGATCGGCTAACTGGGTGCTGGCGAAAGGCACCAGCAAGAGGTCAAGTTCGAGCATCCCGCGGCGGCTGTGCCAATACAGGCGCTTGAGTGCGGGCTCGGCATAAACGGCGTTGGGTTCCATCGTGGACGGTCCTATAATCGGCGCGGCGCAAATCGCGCATTTTATCCGCTTTTCAGCCATTCCCTGTGACGCCATGAGCGACTATTCACCAGACTCTTCACCAGATTATTCACCAAGTAATCCTCCTTCCCCTTATTTTCTGCGCGGAGCCGATTTCGACCTGCTCGGCCTTAGCGGCGCCGACGCCACGCGCTTTCTGCAAGGGCAATTGACCTGCGACGTGCAAAAACTGCAAGCAAACGCCTGCACGCCCGGCGCCGCGCTCACCAACAAGGGCCGTGCTTATGCGCTGTTCTGGCTGCTGAAGCTGGAGGCTGAATCCTACCTGTTCGTGCTCAATAAAGGGCTCGGCGCGGTGCTCTTGGGGCAGTTGCGTAAATACCTGCCGTTCTATAAATGCCAGTTCAACGAAGCGCCGGGCGGCGAATTGCTGCTATTTATTGGGAGCAGGCCCAATAGCGGCGCGCCGGCCTTCACGCTCGGCGACAGCCCGTTCGCCACGCTGCTGTGGTTGCCGCAAGGCGCCGAATCCAGCACGCTCACCTCTCATCTTGAACATGCGCCCGTGGAGCGCTGGCTCGGCGACGCCATGCTGCTGGGGCATTTTCCCTTCACGCCAGAGGACGCCGAACTCTACACGGCGCAGGAACTGCGCCTCGACCAGCACGGCTATGTCAGCTACGAAAAAGGCTGCTACACCGGGCAGGAGATCGTGGCGCGCATGCACTATCGCGGCAAGGCCAAGAAACAACTGTGCCGCCTCGAACTCGAAGCGCTCGAAGATCCCAAGGCGCTGACGCTGCGCGACGCCGCCGGCCAGGAACTCGGCCACCTGCTCAAGGCCCTGCCGCTCGGCGCTTCACGCTGGCGCGCCCTCGCCTTTCTGCCCAGCGACATGCTGGACATGGGGCAATTTCCCGCCCCCAGCGCGGGCCGGCTGCTGGCTTGCGCGCCGCTGTGAGCCAGCGTGGCGGCACGGATTTGTGACGCCGATCAGGCGCTTTACACAAAGTTGCAGCAAATAAGCAAATGAGCGCGTATAATGCGCCCGCTCTTCATTCAATCAGCTTGATTCTAAGGAGAAAATCAATGCTCATTCGTAGAACAAGGCTCTCTCTGGCCGTGTCGTTGCTGGCCGCCGGCAGCCTGATGGCTGGCGCCGCACAGGCCCAAGATTTAATCGACAACCGCCCTAACGTTTACGCTGGCGCCGTTGGCTATGTATTCGACCACCAGTGGGACCAGGATAATGGCTGGGGCTGGCAGATCGGCGGCGAAGCTCCCATTGCCCAGCGCTGGGCCGCCACCATCGAACGGTACGGCATCAGCTCTGATCGCACCGACGCCCTCGGCGACGCCGAATTCTCTTATTCACGTCTCGGTCTGAACTACCTTTTGACCCCTGATGAAAACTGGCAGCCCTACCTGAGCGCCGGCCTCGGCTACGCCCGGCAGGACAACAGCATAGGACCGGAAGAAAGCGACGGCTCCTTTGACTTCGGCGTGGGCCTGAAATACTTCCTTACCGACAACCTGTTCCTGCGTGGCGACGCCAAGGCCATCCACGTCAACGGCTTGGGCTATTGGGACTTCGCCGGCGGCATCAGCGTAGGCTATGCCTTCGGCCCCAAACCGCGTCCGGCTCCGCCGCCGCCCCCACCGGCTCCGCCGCCCCCGCCGCCACCTCCCCCGCCGCCGGTGACCCGCAACGCCAGGCTCGAAGCCGATGGC
>JAITMI010000335.1 GCA_031277435.1 Pseudomonadales bacterium | reverse complement strand
TGACAATGGAACGCCCAGTCACCAAGTGCGTCGGCGCTAAGATCGATGGCGGCGCGTTCGCCCGGCTTGAGCACCAGCGTGTGCTTGCGCGGCGGATGCGTGTCGTCGCCGGTAACGAGATCGAAAAACATGCCGTGCAGGTGAACCGGATGCGGCATCATGGTGTCGTTGACCAGCCACCAGCGCAGGCGCTCGCCCAGGCGCATCGGGATGGGGCCACTCACTTGTGGCAGCTTCAGCCCATCGAACGACCACATATAGCGCCGCATGTTGCCGGTGAGGTGCAGTTCCACTTCACGTTCCGGCGCGCGCGCGTCGGGCCGCGGCGACAGGCTGCGCAGCTCGCTATAGACCAGCACGCGATGCGCTTCGTGTTCGAGCCCGAGCGGCCGTTCGTGCAAGCGCGTGACGGGATTGCTCGCCAGGCTCTCCACGCCGGGGCCGGTGGCGTGGTGATGCGGATAAGGCACCGGCGGCATCGGGCTCATGGCTTCCGCTGGCGGCGGCGCGGGTTCCATCATCATGGAGTGATCCATCGCGGAATGATCCATCGCAGCGGGCTCCATCATCATCATGGAAGGATCCATCGCGGAATGATCCATCGCGGCGGGTTCCATCATCATCATGGAGTGGTCCATTGTGGAATGATCCATCGCGGCGGGTTCCATTTGACTGTGATCCATCGCCTCCGGCATGGCGCTCATGTCGTGCGCCATCTCGCCCATGCCCATGTCCTTCATCGTCAAGAGTGGCCGTGGCCGTAGCGCGGGCACCGGCGCCGTCAGGCCCAGGCGCGGCGTCAGCGTGGCGCGGGCGTAGCCGTAAAAATCGCTGGTTTCCGCCATCAATGTATAGGCGCGATCTTCCATTGGCTGCACGATCACGTCATAGGTTTCGGCGACGCCGATCTGAAATTCATCGGTGATGACCGGCTGCACGTTCAGGCCATCCGCCTGCACCACCGTCAGCGGCAGGCCGGGGATGCGCACGTTGAACAGGCTCATCGCCGCCGCGTTGATGAAGCGCAGCCGCACCCGTTCGCCCGGCGTGAACAGCGCGCTGAAATTTTCCGCCGGGCTGTGGCCGTTGATGAGATAGGTATAAGTGGCGCTGGTGACATCGGCCAGATCGGTGGGACTCATGCGCATATCGCCCCACATCATGCGTTCAGCCAGCGCGGCGTCGAGCCCTTCGTCGCGCGCGTCGCGGAAAAAATCAAATATGGTACGTTCGTTATAATTATAGGTATCGCTCATTTTCTTCAGCTTGGCGTAGACGCGCTGAGGGTCTTCGAAGGTCCAGTCCGATAGCAGAATCACGTACTCGCGTTCGTAGGCGTAGGGCTCGGGTTCACGCGGATCAATAATGATTGGTCCGTAATGCCCAAGCTGTTCCTGCAAGCCTGAGTGGCTGTGATACCAATAGGTGCCGCTCTGGCGCAGCGCGAAACGGTAAGTGAAACTCGCCCCTGGCGCGATACCGGGAAAACTCACCCCCGGCACGCCATCCATCGCCGCCGGCAGCAGAATGCCGTGCCAGTGGATCGAGGTGTCTTCGCTCAGCGCGTTGTGGACGCGCAGCGTCAGTTCATCGCCTTCGCGCCAGCGCAACAGCGGCGCGGGAAATTGCCCGTTGATCGTGATTGGCCGCGCGCGCTTGCCCGCCACTTGCACGCTACTGGCGGCGACATGGAGATCAAATTCGTTGCCCGGCGGCGCGGCGGGTTGCGCCAAGCCTTCCGCGGCGCGCGCCCAGGGCGGCAGCAAGGTTTGCCAGGCGCAAGCGCCGCCGAAAAGCGCGCTTTGCCGTAGAAAATTACGTCTGAGCATAGGTCAATTTTCCAAGAGCTTGCGTAACTGTTGGCAGACTGTTTTGAGCACCGTGATACGGGCGTATTTTTTGTCGTTGGCGGCAATCAGGCGCCAGGGGGCCTTGCGCGTATTGGTGTGGTGCAGCATATCGGCGACGGCGGCTTCGTAGTCGCGCCATTTGGAACGGTTGCGCCAGTCGTCGGGGCCGATCTTGTGGTGTTTCCACGGGGTGCGTTCGCGTTCGTGGAAGCGCCGCAATTGTTCCTCCGGGCTGATGTGCAGCCAGAATTTCAAGAGCAGGATGCCGTTCTCGCAGAGTTCGCGTTCAAACAGGTTGATTTCGTCGTAGGCGCGCCGCCACTGCGCTTCGCTGGCCAGCCCTTCGACGCGCTCCACCAGGACGCGGCCATACCAGGAGCGGTCAAAAATACCGAAGTAACCGGCGCGCGGCACGCGGCGCCAGAAGCGCCAGAGATAATGCCGCGCCAATTCTTCATCGCTGGGTTCGCTGATGGCGTTGACTTGATACAGGCGCGCGTCCATGGCGTGGGTGAGGCGGCGGATCACCCCGCCCTTGCCCGCCGCGTCCCAGCCTTCAAAAGCCAGTATGGTGGACTGTTTGTTCTGATAAGCGCGCCAGCTCAGTTGGTACAGCTCGCGTTGCCAGTATTGCAGTTGCGCGTCGTACAGGGCCGGCGCGAGTTTGCGATCAAGCGGCAGCGTATCGAGCGCATTGGCTGGCCGCTTGCCGCGCGCGCGTTTGGGCGGCGGCGCTGGTTCGTTCTTGGCATTTTTGATATGGCGTTCCAGTTCCTTGGCGATCACTTGCCCGGTGGTGAAATCACGGTGCCGCGCGTCGCTGGCGTCGATCAGATGCCAGGGCGCTTGCGCGTCATGGGTGAGGCGCAGCGTGTGTTCTACTTGTTGCAGAAAATGGCCAAAATGCCTGAGATGCTGCTTGCCCCACGCGATGCCGCGCAGCGCCAGATCGGGGTGCTGGGCTTCTGCGCGCAAACGCGCCACTATTTCGTGCCGGGGCAGGTGGTACCAGAGTTTGATGAGGATCAGGCCGTCTTGGGTGAGCGTGCGCTCGAAGGCGGCGATTTCGCGCAGCGCTTGGGTGAAGCGGCGCTGATCGCCCTCGCCATTCATACGCGCCAAGAGCGGCTGTGTGTACCAGGAGCCGAACATCAGCGCGATGCGGCCTCGCGGCGGCAGCGCGCGCCAATAGCGCCAGAACGGCGGGCGCGACGTTTCTTCGTCGCTTTCGTTCCAAAACGCATGGGTTTCGATGCCGTGGGTGTCGAACCATTCGTTGAGCCGGTTGACCACCTGGCTCTTGCCGGCGGTTTCCACGCCCGATACCAGAATCACCACGCCATGCCGCGTGCCTTGCAAACGCCGCTGCGCTTGCAAGAGGCGCACGCGCAGCTCCGGTTCGCGGGCCTCGAATTCGTCCTTGCTCAGCGTGGCGCCCTGCTCCAGTGCCGCGAACATCGCCGTTCTCAGAACGCGGGCCGCTGGGGCCGGTACCAGTATTCGGCGTGGCAGATTTCGCAGGCTTGATTGATGGCGGCGCTGGTTTCGGTGAGCCCGAGAATGTCGCGGCGCTCAATCGCGGCCAGGGTTTCCCGCGTCAGTTCTTCCATGCCGGCGGCGATCTCGTTCCAGTCGTCGAGGTTGCGGGCGCGCAGCGCGGTGATTTCCTCGGCGGTATATTGAAAGTCCTCGCGTATGGCTTCGTAGGCGTCGCCGCCGACTTCGCGGCCTTCCAGGGTGAGGCCATGCGCGGCTTCGATCAGCGTGATGGCGCTTTGGTGCAAGCCTTCCCAGTCCATGTCATGCACCGGCATGGTTTCCTCTATGCCGTTTTCGGTGGCGGTGTAACTGACCGCGCGCCAGACGCGCTGCGCGTTGGGTTCGATGATGTCGCTCATCAGTTCCTGCAAGGTGACGCTGGGGCCGCCGCGCGGGGCGGCAAGCGGCGGCGGTTCCACCTCGACGGCGATGACGGTCTCAGGCGCCGCTTGGGCTTGATCGGCGGCGTTCGCTTGCGGCTCGGCGTTTGGCGGCGTTTCAGCGCCGCAGCCGCTCAAGAATAACGCGGCGATGAAGGGGCTCAGTGCTAATGTCAGTTTGGTCATGGCGTCTCCCTACCCTGTGGGTGCTGTCGGTTCGGTTCCTGCTCAAGGCGATGCGGCGTTCGAAATCCGGCGCTCGTGCCAGATGAAGTCCACCGGACGGATGGCGGTGGTCTTCGGCGTGAAATCTTGCCACAACTCGGCATAGCCGCGCCGCAGTTGCGGATGTTGCTCCTTGGGCGCCAATAGCGCCAGCGGCCACAGTACGTAGGCGGCCTCAACCATGCCGGGGCGCGGCAGTTGCAGGCCCTCTACCCGGCCATTGAGTTTGCCGTAGCTCAAAAGATCGAGGTCGATGCTCACTTCGCCAGTTGGCGCCAAACGCTGCCGCCCCAGTTTGTTTTCGAGCTGTTTGAGCCAGGTTTGCAGCGCGCCGGGCGTCAGTTCAGTATCGAAGCCGGCCACCAGGTTGAGATACGGCGCGCCGCCGCCCTCGGCCTCGCTTTCAAATACCGGCGAGAGGGCGAGGTCACGAAATTGCAAGAGCAGTGCATCGAGCGCGGCGCTTATGTGCGCGTGCGCCTGCTGATTGCTGCCGATGCTGAGATAGACGCGCGGCATCAGCGCTGCCCGCGTTCGATGATGACGCCTACCGCTTTGGCGCCAGTGAGCGCCGCTGGTTTGCCGATTTTCACCCGCAGCCAGGGCACGCCAAATTCGCGCATCAAGAGAGCGGCGAGTTCTTCCGCCAGCGTTTCGAGCAGTTTGCAGCGGCTGCGTTCGATGTAGTCGCTGACGCGCAGGCACACTTGTTTGTAATCGAGTACGTGGGCGACGTCATCGGTGGCGGCCCCTTGGCGGATGTCGTGCGCCAGGTCGAGGTCTACCGTTACCGGCTGCCTGATCTCGCGTTCCCAGTCATACACGCCGATCACGGTTTTTACTTCGAGGTCTCTGATATAGACGATGTCCATGTTGTATCTCAGGTTAAGAGGCCAGCGGCGCCGGCGCCAAAGTTTCCAGATTCCAGCGTGGCCGCACCTCAATACCAAGGTCGTCGCATTGGCCAGCCAAGAGGCGCTGGCAG
>JAITMI010000309.1 GCA_031277435.1 Pseudomonadales bacterium | reverse complement strand
AATGACTACTTAAGCAGCGCCCCGCTAGAACGCCAGATGAGCCGCCGCGCGCGTCTGGCCGTCGCATTGCACCTGCTCATGTGCGGCAAATGCCGCGCGTTTGTGCGCCAGTTGCGCATCGCGCTGGCCACCTATCCCGCGCTGAAACCCGCCGCCCTGCCGCCGGAGCAGGCCGAGGCGCTGGCCGCGCAAATCAGGCGTGAAGCGGATGCCAGATAGCGCGCCAGGGCTTCCTTGATGGACAGCAACGTCAAGGTAAGTTACGGTAGCCCGATGTTTTAACCACGGGCGGTGGAGGCCATCAATGGCACGGGCAACACCCATCAAACTCGACGATGAACTGCAAGAGCGCGTCCAGCATCTTGCCGAGACGCGGCAGCGCAGCGCGCACTGGATCGTGCACGAAGCCATTGCGCAGTATGTGGCGCGCGAGGAGGCTCACGAGCAATTCAAGCAAGAAGCCTTGGCGTCTTGGGCAGCCTATCAGGAGAGCGGTCGCCATCTGAGCGGCCCTGAAGTCCGTGCCTGGTTGAAAACCTGGGGCACTGATGACGCAAGAGCCGCGCCCAGGTGCCACGAGTAATTGTTACCGAAGGCGCTCTGGAAGGCTTGGAGCGCTGCCGCCTGTTCTTGGCGCTCAAATCCGCGGAGGCAGCGCAACGGGCGGGGCAGGCCATAGAAAAGAAATTCTTGCTGCTTGAAACAACACCGGACATGGGCCGGCCATTTTCCGATTTGCTGGAACTGAGAGAATTATTGATAGCGTTTGGAGACTCAGGTTACGCCGCCTTGTACCGCCATGAACCTGCTGAGGATGCGGTTTATATCCTGGCTTTCCGGCATCAAAAAGAAGCGGGATATTAAGTACCAAAAGATCAGTAAATTACTCATGGCAATCTAAAGTTACACATCTACCTCTTTTCATATCGAACCAACGCCTTGCTCCCCTCCGAACTCTACCAACAACACCTGCAACGCCCCGGCTTCCATGCTGATTCACTGCAAGCTCAAGCGGTGGCGCGGCTGGATGCCTTGCAACAGCGTTTGCTAGAGCCGCAAACGCGGCGCTGGTTTCAGCGTAAACAGGCGATCAAAGGGCTGTATTTGTGGGGCCAGGTGGGCATTGGCAAGAGTTTTCTGGTGGATTTGTTTTTCGCCGCCTTGCCGGCGGAAATTGGCAAGACGCGGCAGCACTACCAGCATTTCATGGCGGCGGTACACCGGGAATTACATGCGATCAGCGGCCAGCCGGAGCCGCTCAGCATCGTGGGTAAGCGGCTGGCGTCGGAGTTCAGGGTGATCTGCCTTGATGAGCTTTACCTCACCGATCTGGGCGACGCAATGATTGTGTACCGCTTGTTCGAGAGTTTGTTCAACGAAGGCGTGGCGCTGTTGATTACCTCCAATTTCGCGCCGGATCGGCTCTACAAGGACAGTTTGCAGCCGGGGATTTTTGAACCCGCGATCACGCTCATCAAGGCCAATACCGAAGAACTGCATCTGAGCAGCACGCAGGATTATCGCGGTATGCAGGAAGGCGTGCATCGCACCTGGTTCGTGGCGGGCGAGCAGGATTTCGGCGCGTTGTTCGGGGAGTTGAACCGGCAATTGCAACACAGCGAGAATTTTTCCAGCGCGCCGCTTGAAATCCACGGCCACCTTTTGCGCCCGCTGCGTCATCACCAACAGTTGGTGTGGTTCGATTTTCATGAGCTGTGTGAAAAACCGCGCTCGGCGAGGGATTACATCGCGCTGGGGCAGCGCTTCAAACATTTTCTTTTGAGCGGCGTGCCGGAATTTGGCCAGGCGGAGCGGCAAGAGCTGCCCGCCATCGGCACCGAAGACGCGCTGGTGTCGGCGCCGCGGCAGCAGTATTCGAATAGCGAAAACGCGCAGCGGCGCTTCATCAGCCTGATCGACGAACTTTACGACCAGGGCATCAAGGTCTACCTGGAAAGCGTGGTGCCGCTACAGCGAATTTATGCCGGTGGCCGGCTGGCGTTTGAGTTCCAACGCACCGTAAGCCGTCTGACGGAGATGCAATCAGCCACTTATCGTGACCGCGCCTTGCGTGCTTGAAACGCCGCGATATGCAAACCGCAAGTCTGTCTTTCCTTGCGTAGATTTGTATACTTGCCGCGTTTTTTTGCCTGGAGCCGTCCATGGAACGTCTTATCGAATTGCTGATGGTGCGCGCGCGCTGGTTGCTCGCCCCGGTTTATTTCGGCCTCACCTTTGCCCTGATCGCGCTCGCGATTATTTTCTTCCGTGAAGTGTGGCATCTGTTCACGATCATCTTGAGCGCCACCGAAGCCGACGTGGTATTGATCGTGCTCTCGCTGATCGACATCTCGCTGGTAGGCGGATTGCTGGTGATGGTGATGCTCAGCGGTTATGAGAACTTCGTTTCGGAACTGAATTCGCATACTGAGCACGACAAGCTGAACTGGCTTGGCAAAATGGATTCGTCCTCGTTGAAGATGAAAGTCGCGGCCAGCATCGTGGCGATTTCGTCGATTCACTTGTTGCGTGTATTCATGAACATCACCAACGTCAGCCCCGAGTACCTGAAATGGTACGTGATCATTCATTTGACCTTCGTTGCCTCCGCCTTCGCCATGGGCGTACTGGACAAGCTCACCAGACATTGAGCCGTTCTTGATCCATGCCGTTGGCGCCGATGGCCTCACGGCGGCCTTCGTGTCACTATAAGGCATGGCCAAGAAACTTCTGTTAACCACGCTGGTTCTGCTCGGAGGCATCGCGCTTCTGCTTGGCGCCACCTGGTACTGGCGTGAGCCGCTGCTCAAGCTCGCCGCCAACCACACGCTGGCGGAAACGGGCGTCACCATCACCACGCTGCGCGGCTCGCGGCTCAGTCGCACGCGCGCCGCGCTCGACGAACTCATTTTAACTTTGTCTTCCGGTCAAGAACTCGCGCTCGGTAATATCGAGCTGAATTTCGCGTTGCGTTCGCTACGCGATGTCCCGACGCTTGGCGCTTTGGACATTGTCTCTCTGCGCTTAAGCGGAGAAACAGTGAGCACGCCAGAAACCCCAGCGGACGATGCGTCTTTGCTACTGAGCGAAATATTGACGCAGCTACGCGATTTTCCATTGCC
>JAITMI010000279.1 GCA_031277435.1 Pseudomonadales bacterium | reverse complement strand
ATCGGGCTTGAAGTGCCGCACACGCACATTCATCTCATTCCCATCGATAGCATGGCCGATCTTGACTTCAAGTTCGCCAAGCCCGCCGCCGCCGAAGATCTCGCCGCCACCGCTCTGCGCATCCGCGACGCGCTGGCGGCGCTCGGCCACAGCGAAGCCAAACTCTGATTTTTACGGCATGAGCGCACGCGACACGATCTACCAACACGATGCGCCGGTGACCAGCTTCGTGTTCGACGCCAAGGTGGCGGCGGTATTCACCGACATGATTGAACGCTCGGTACCCGGTTACGGCAGCATCATCAACATGATCAGCGCCTTCGCCCAACGCTACGCGCAACGCGGCTCGCGCTGCTACGACCTCGGCTGTTCGCTAGGCGCGGCCACCCTGGCGCTGCGCCACGGCATTATTGAACCAGAAGTAGAAATCATCGCCATCGACAGCAGCCAAGCGATGATCGAACGCTGCGCGGCGCTATTGCGAGAAGATACGGGACAGGTTCCGGTACACTTGCGACGCGCCGACATTCTTGACGAACCGATCGAAAACGCCTCGCTGGTGGTACTCAATTTCACCCTGCAATTCGTGCCGCTCGCGCGGCGTCAGGAATTGATCGAACGCATCGCGCAAGGGCTGCGCCCTGGCGGCATGTTGGTATTGTCGGAAAAAATCCATTTTGAGGACGCGCAATTGAACGCGCTGTTCATTGATCTGCATCACCGTTTCAAGGAACAAAACGGTTACAGCAAAACTGAAATCAGCAAGAAACGCGCCGCGATTGAAAACGTCCTGGTACCAGAAACGCTGCACGCGCACCAAGCGCGCATTCTCAATGCCGGTTTCGCCTCCTGCGCCGTGTGGTTTCAGTGCTTCAATTTCGCGTCCTTGGTGGCGGTAAAATAAGGATGCCGCCCTGGTACCTGCAATACGCCGATCTGCGCCAAAGTCTGCTTGGCACGCCGCTCGCGCCGCTATGCGGCGCCGTGCCCGATAATCTCATCCCCCACATCGAACACGGCGACTTCCCGCGCTGGCGCGCCACGCTCGATGCCTTGCCAAAGTGGCAAGCGGCGCAAGTGGAATTATTGAACGATGTGATTTTACAACGCGCCACGCCGCTCAGTGATGAAGAACAACGCGCGCTGCGGCACACCTTGCTCGGCCTGCACCCTTGGCGCAAAGGCCCTTATGATTTTTTTGGCGTGTATATCGACACCGAATGGCGCAGCGATTGGAAATGGAATCGTTTGTTGCCACACATCACGCCGCTCACGAATCGCCAGGTACTCGACGTAGGCTGCGGCAACGGCTATCACTGCTGGCGCATGGCGGGCGCGGGCGCCAGTTTCGTGCTTGGCGTGGAACCGATGCTGCTTTTCAACTTGCAATATTGGGCGCTGCGCAAGTATCTGCCGCACTATCCCGCGCATGTGTTGCCGCTGACCTTGGAACAAATGCCCGATAAACTCGCCGCATTCGATACCGTATTTTCGATGGGCGTGCTCTACCACCGCCGCTCGCCCTTCGATCATTTACAAAGCCTGAAAAACGCGCTTCGGCCCGGCGGCGAACTGGTGCTCGAAACCTTGGTGGTGGAAGGTCCGCGCGGCCAGGTATTGGTACCCGAAGGCCGCTATTCGCGGATGCCCAACGTATGGTTTCTGCCCAGCCCCGCCACCTTGGAAAGCTGGCTCATCAAAGCCGGTTTTCGGGAGGCGCGCGTGGTGGACGTGAACCTCACCAGCACCGAAGAACAACGCCCCACCGCCTGGATGAGCTGGGAATCGCTGCCACAGGATCTCGATCCACGAAACCCTGATCTCACCGTCGAAGGCCACCCGCGCCCGCGCCGCGCGATTGTGGTGGCGGAGAAACCACGGTGATTGCATGACATTCGTCATTTACTGAGGTCTGAAGTACGCTGGGCCGCCACGCAAAAGCAAAGTCCTCTCAAGGCTGAATGTTGCTGACGTCGGCACGGGATGCTATAGTCAAAAAAGAAATGGAATGATCGGAAATAATTACAAACAGGCAGCGAGAAAAAAGCATAATGGATGAAGCTAAACAGGAAAGTTCACCGTCTTTCATCGCCATCGGGCAAGACCACGAAGCGGCGCTGCGGGCGTTCGCGGAGCGGAAATATGCACTGGCGGCGCAATTCTGTGGCGACCAGGATAGCTTGCAAAAAATTAAAGCGGAATCTTTTAGAAGGCTAAAAAGATACGAAGAATCTGAGCTTATTTTTAATAAAATACTCACTCTTGGTGAAGATTATGAATCCTATGTCGCGTTGGGTTCCATATACTTATCCACGGGTAGAAAGGACGCCGCCATTCGTGCCTACGTCCGCGCCATGGATATTTCTCAAACACTTCCGAACGAGCCGGCAACTCATGGATTAGTCGGGCTTAATACGGACAAAAACTATATCCCCGCAATTCAGAATCTCGCCTCGCTTTATACTGAACAGCGCCGGCATAAAGAGGCAATACCCGTTATTCAGCGCTTGGCTGGCCTCACTCAAAATAAATCGTTTTATCATGTACTGGGAAATTTATGCCAAATAGTGCGCGATTACGCGAATGCCGAGGATGCTTTTTTTAAGGCTGAGGCCTGGGGCGAGCTCCAGTTTCTGTTGCGGGAGAGAGGCCGCTGGGATCAGCTCGACGAGGTCGATTTGAACTGTCTCGAAGCGCTCAAGCGGGAGGAACCGCATACGAGTGAGCCGATGGCCTTGATTCACATGCCCGGTTTGACGGCCTCACTTCAGAAGGAGGTAACGAGCAGATTCGTCGCATCGCGATTTCACCAGTATTTTTCCGATAAAAATCTATCTCGCGTGGAAAATGTCCGCGTGGACGGCGAAGCTTTAAGAATAGGATACCTGTCGGCTGATTTTCGTGAACATGCCACGATGTTTCTGTTGGCGGGCGTTTTGGAGCAGCACGCCAGATCCGAGGTGGAAGTTGAATTGTTTTCGACACATCGCCAACGCGACGGATATACCGCCAGAGCCCGGAGCGCCTTGCCGTTTCACGATATCAGCGCGCTGGGTGATCGCGCCGCCATTGACTATATCAAGCAAAGAAATATACACATTTTGGTGGATCTCAATGGGCACGCGCTTGGCGCTAGACGCGAAGTCGTTGCCGCAAGGCCAGCCGCCGTTATTGTAAATTGGCTCGGATACCCTGGCACGATGGGGGATCCCCGTTTGGCTGACTATATCATCGGTGATTCCGTCGTGACGCCGCTCGACCATGCCGGCCACTTCAGCGAAACGCTGGCGCTGATGCCCCATTGCTATCAGCCTAATGATGATCGCCGCGGGATCATGGAAGCCGCGTCCAGGGAGGCGGTAGGGCTGCCATCCGAAGGATTCGTTTATGCTTGCTTCGCGAAAATGTGCAAAATAAATCCTGAAATATTTGATCAGTGGTGCCGTCTCCTTGCCGATACGGCGGGTGCGGTCCTGTGGCTGCTCGACCCAGGTGAGGATGCCCAGCGTGCAGCGTTGCGACAAAGGGCCGGACATTTCGGGGTGGCGCCGGAACGGCTGATTTTTGCTCCGAAGCGTCGCCACGAATTTCACCTGGGGCGCTTGAAATTCGTTGATTTGCTGCTCGATACATTTCCCTACACGTCTCACACCACCGCAAGTGATGGGCTTTGGGCCGGAGTGCCACTGGTAACACGCATGGGAGGCACATTCGTAAGCCGCGTTGCGGCCAGCCTGCTGAGCACTCACGGCTTTTCGGAATTGATCAGCACCGACGAAGCAGGTTATTTCGAACTGGCTTTGTCGCTGGCTCATAATCCCGTAAAACTTGCCGCGATTCGCGAGCGTTTGCGCAGCGTGAGACAAAGCTCCCCTCTTTTCGACACCCGCCGTTTCACGCGAGATTTGGAACGGCTTTATAAAACCATCTGGTTTCAGCACAACGCGCCCGGAAAGACAAAAGAGCCAATTGTGCTGTCTCCTTGCCTCCATCACGGCTAAAAACCGTACACAATGCGCGAGCCAAAGATCGCCGCCTCCGAGGGTGGAGCGGCGGTTTTATGCTTTGGGCCCAGGCTCATTCCCCCGGCGGAAAGGCGGCTTGGCTCTAGGCTCATACCTCGTTGGACAAGACTTCACTTTGTAATTGACCCCCGCCCCGTTACACTGCCCCTTTAATTTCCCTGATGAAGTTGTAATCTCATGGCCGTCACCACCGGCGACCCGGCGCTTGATACGCTGCTCAACGATCAGCGCACCCGTTTTCAGGAAGTACTGTCCGCGGAGCCGCAATTGCACGCGCATTTGGCGGCGCATGGCGCGCTGCAAGATGAATTGGAACGGCTGTGGCTCGGCAGCGATTACGCCTTTACTTTATGCCGTGACGAACCGGCGCTGCTCTTGGACTTATTGCAAAGCGGCGACCTCGAACGCCGCTACGAAGACTGGGACGCGCGGCTTGCGCACTGCGTCGCGCGGGTGGGCGAAGAACACGGCGCCGTGCTCGAACGCCTCAAAAAACAACTGCGGCATTTTCGTAAACGCGAATATCTGCGCATCCTCTGGCGCGATCTCAACGGCAAAGCCGGCTTGTTCGACACCACCGGCGATTTGAGCCAGCTCGCCGACGCCTGCCTGCGTTACGCCATCGCCGCGCTTACGCCAGAAGCGCGCCGCCTGCACGGCATCCCCTACGACGCCAATGGCCGCGAACAGCAATTGATCGTGCTCGCGATGGGCAAGTACGGCGCCTATGAATTGAATCTGTCCTCCGACATCGACCTTATCTTCGTCTTTCCCGAAGACGGCGAAACCACCGTCACGCCCGAGTTTCAACGCGGCGCGCCCTTGGCGCAAGTCAGCACGGCGCAGCAGTATTTCTGCAAGCTCGGGCAACTGCTCACCCAGGCGCTCGACACGGTAAACGCCGATGGTTTCGTGTTTCGCGTGGATTTACGGCTGCGGCCCTACGGCTCGCATGGCGTTTTGGCATTATCGGTCAACACGTTGGAAGAATACTATCTGGCGCAAGGGCGCGACTGGGAACGCTTCGCCATGATCAAGGCGCGCGCGGTAACTGGCGACGCCGATACCGTCGCGTACTTGATGCAAGTGCTGCACGCCTTCACTTATCGCCGCTATCTTGATTTCGCCACCATCGCCGCGCTGCGCGAGCTGAAAGCGCAAATTGAACAGCAAGTACGGCGCAAGGGCTTGCGCGACAATATCAAACTCGGCAACGGCGGCATCCGCGAAATTGAATTTATCGTACAAGTATTGCAATTGATTTTCGGCGGCCGCCGCCAGGCGCTGCAACAAAACGCCTTGCTGGGCGCTATGCACGCGCTGGTGAGCGAAGGGCTGTTGCCCGCCGAGGACGCGCAAGAACTGCAAGACGCCTATTGTTTTTTACGCAAACTGGAACACGCGATTCAAGGCTTGTACGACAAACAAACGCAGCTATACCCCGATAACGCGCAAGACGAACTGCGCTGCGCCTTCGCGCTCGGTTTTGCGGATGCACCGGCGCTGCGGCAACGCCTGGAGCAAGTGCGCGCCACGGTGGCGACGCATTTTTCGCAATTGATCGCGGAACCGCAAACGAGCCGGGGCGCGGCGGAAGAGGGCGAACTCAAACAGCTATGGCTGGGCACGCTCGATGGCGAACGCGCCGCGCAACTTTTGCAAACGCAAGGTTTCGACAACGCGCAAGACATGCTCGACGTATTCAAGCGTTACCGCGAAAGCCGCCAGTTTTTGAGCCTTGATGCCACCAGCCGCCAGCGCATGGATCGCTTCATGCCCTTACTCTTGGCGCGTTTGCGCCGCGAGGCGCGGCCCGGTTTCGCCTTCACCCGTGTGTTTCCCTTCGTGCAGGCGGTGGCGCAGCGCACCGCTTATCTGGTGCTGTTGATGGAAAGCGCGGTGGCTTTGAACCAATTGGTCCTGTTATGCGTGCAAAGTTCCTGGGTGCAGGAATTATTGTGCCGTTATCCGGTATTGCTTGATGAACTCTTGCGTCCGTTACAACAACCGCCAGCGCGCCAGGAATTGCATGAGCTATTGCAGCGGCAACTCCTGCGCATCGATGAGAATGAAGCGGAAGAACAATTGAGCGCCATTCAACTGTTCAAGCAGGAACAAACCCTGGTGGTGGCCGCCTCCGAGCTAAGCGGCACCTTGCCCTTGATGAAAGTCAGCGACGCCCTGAGCTGGCTCGCCGAAACCGTATTACAAGCAGTCCTGGCGCTCGCCTGGCGGCAATTGACGGCGCGCTACGGCGAGCCGGTCAATGCCAATGGCCAAAGCGGTACGGCGGAATTTCTCATCATCGCCTATGGCAAACTGGGCGGTATAGAACTCAGCTACGGGTCCGATCTTGACCTGGTGTTCGTGCACGACGCCGACCCCGAGCAGGAAACCACCGGCGGCGGCACTGGCCGCCGCATCAATAGCGCGGCGTTTTACGCGCAATTGGGGCAAAAAATTCTGTCCTTGCTTGGCACCAGCACTTTCACCGGCAAGCTCTACGAAATCGATCTGCGCCTGCGCCCTTCGGGTTCCTCCGGCGCGCTGGTGAGCAACCTCGCGGCCTTCGCACAGTATCAAGAGCAGCAAGCCTGGACCTGGGAACATCAAGCCCTGGTGCGCGCGCGCGTGGTGGCGGGTTCGAGCTCCCTGGCGCGGCGTTTCGATAGCTTGCGCGAAGCGGTATTACGTTTGCCGCGCGATCCGGTGATTCTGGCGCGGGACATCGTCAGTATGCGCCACAAGATGCGCCAGCAGCTTGGCAGCAAGACGGATGCCGACAAGTTCAAGATTAAACAGGACGCGGGCGGCCTGGTGGATATTGAATTTATCGTTCAGTATTTGACGCTGCGTCATGGCGCCCAGCATCCGGGTTTATTGCGCTGGCCCGACAACATGCGCCTGCTCGACGAAGCCGCCGCCGCCGGTGTACTCAGCGCCGCCGATGCGCAAACGCTACAGACGATCTACCTCGAATACCGCGCGCTATTGCACCGCGAAGTGCTCGACAATACGCCAGAGACCTTCGGCAGCGACGCCTTCGCCGAACAGCGCGCTAAAGTGACGGCAATCTGGAACGAATTGTTCGCCAATATCGAGCCGGGTGAATTGAGTCATGGCCGCGGCGTTGAAGGCCGCTTGCCGGCATGAAGCGCATTCTGATCATCGGCCCCTCCTGGGTAGGCGACATGCTCATGGCGCAGACCTTGTTTCGCTGTCTGCGCGAACGCCAGCCCGAAGCGCGGATCGACGTATTGGCGCCCCCCTGGTGTAGCGCCTTGCTGGAACTGATGCCCGAGGTGAATCAGGCGCTGCCCCTGCCGATCGGCCACGGCGAACTTGCGCTTGGCAAGCGCTGGCGCTTGGCGCAAGAGTTACGCGCGCGCGCTTACGATCAGGCCATTGTTTTACCCAATTCGTTCAAATCCGCCTTGATTCCGCGCTTCGCCGGCATCGCGCTACGCACCGGCTGGCGCGGCGAGGCGCGCGGGCTCTTGCTCAACGATTGTCGCGTGCTCGATAAACCGCGTTATCCCTTGATGGTGCAGCGCTTCGCGGCGCTGGCTTATGCGCCGGATGCGGCGCTGCCTGATCCTTTGCCCTGGCCGCGTTTGCGCGTTGATACGCAAGCGGCGCGGGCATTGCGCGAGAGTTTGCACTTAGCGCCGGATAAACCCGCCCTGGCGCTCTGCCCTGGCGCCGAATTCGGCCCCGCCAAACAGTGGCCGGCGCAACATTACGCGGCGGTGGCGCGGCATTATGCGGCGCGCGGCTGGCAGGTGTGGTTATTGGGTTCCGCCAAGGACGCGGCGGTGGCGGAAGAAATCATCGCGGAAAGCGGCGCGCTTGTGGAGCCGCCGCGCAATCTCTGCGGCATTACCTCCTTGACGCAAGCGGCGCTGCTCTTGAGCGAAGCGAGCGCCGTGCTCAGCAATGACTCGGGCCTGATGCACCTCGCCGCCGCGTTGGCGCGGCCATTGGTGGTAGTATACGGCTCCACCTCGGCGGCCTTTACCCCGCCCTTGGCGGAACGAGTGGTCACGCTTTCGCTGGAGTTGCCTTGCAGCCCTTGCTTCAAGCGTGAATGCCCCTTGCAACATCTCAATTGTTTGCGTCAACTCGGTCCAGAACTTGCGCTGGCCGCGCTCGATACGCTGTTGGAGAAAACAAGTTAATGCGTGTTTTGATCGTCAAGGTGTCCTCGCTGGGAGATGTCATCCATATCCTGCCGGCGATCACTGATGCCTACCACGCCAAGCGCGGCCTGCGCTTCGACTGGGTGGTGGAAGAAGCCTTTACTGAAATTCCACGCTGGCACCCGGCCATCGACAAAGTGATTCCGGTCGCCTTTCGCCGCTGGCGCAAAAATTTGTTCAAAACCTGGCGCAGCGGCGAATTCGCCGCCTTCAAGCACAATTTACAGGAACATCATTACGACCTGGTGATCGACGCGCAGGGCCTCATCAAAAGCGGCATCATCAGCCGCATCGCGCGCGGGCTTACGGTGGGTTTGAACACCACCACGATCCGCGAGCGTTCCGCCGCCTTGTTCTATAACGTCAAATACACCGTGCCCTGGCAGCAGCACGCGGTGGAACGCTTGCGCGATTTGTTTTCCCGCACCTTCAATTACGGCGTCGATTACAAAAACTGCGATTATGGCCTCAGCCGGGGCCGCTTCCGCGACCCAGAGGCGAGTGAAACGCCGTATCTGGTGCTCTTGCACGGCACCACCTGGGAATCCAAACAGTGGCCGATGCAATATTGGAAACGCTTGATCCGGCTCGTCACGCATGATGGCTACCGCGTCAAACTCTTGTGGGGCGACGAAGGAGAACTTGCGCGCGCAAAAGAAATGGCGGAAAACTCGCCGCAAGTAGACGTGCTCGATCGCATGGGCCTTACCGGCATCGCGCAAGTGATGGCGAATAGCGCTGGCGTGGTGACCGTGGACACCGGCCTCGGCCATCTCGCGGCGGCCTTCTCGCTGCCCACCGTGGCCGTGTATGGCGCGTCCAATGCCGAGCTCACCGGCACCTATGGCCGCCATCAATTGCATTTACCCGCCTATACCGCGTGTTCTCCTTGCTTGAAAAAAAGCTGTATTTACCAGGGCGAAGCGCTCATCGACAGTTTCGACGGCCAAGACTTCGTGGTGAAACCGCCCTGTTACCGCGATCATCCGCCGGAAGTGGTGTGGGAAAAACTGCAAGAACTGATGCGCGGCGGCCGCGGCACGCTGGATGCACTGTTCTATCCGGAATGAGCGGTACACGATGCGCCTGGCCTTCGTCCTGTTCGAGTGGTTCCCCTACGGCGGTATGCAGCGCGACCTCTTGAAAATCGCCGCCGCCTGCCAGGCGCAAGCCGCCGTGACGATCGATGTATATTGCCTGCGCTGGAACGGGCCGCAACCGGCGGGCCTGACGATAAGGGAAGTCCCCGCTCGCGGCCTCGGCAAAACCGCGCGGCGCGCCAGTTTTGAGCGTTATGTTCAAGAACAAGTGGCGGGGCGCTACGATAAGGTGCTGGGCTTCAACCGCCTGGCGGGGCTCGATTATTACTTTGGCGCCGACCTGTCCTTTACCTGGCGCGCCTTGCACCGGCGCGGCTGGCTGTACCGGCTGACGCCGCGCGCCAGGCACTACATGCGCCAGGAAGCGGCGGTATTTGGCCCCGCCTCGCGCACGGTGGCGCTCTTGCTCAGCCCCATGCAGCGCGAACAATATCAAGCCGTTCATCACACCCCGCCCGCGCGGCTGATCGATTTGCCGCCCGGCATTGGCCGCGAACACCAAGCTACCGCGGATGCGCCAGCGCGCCGCGCCGCGTTGCGCGCCAGCCTGAATGTGCGCGAGGACGAGGTATTGGTGCTGCAAGTGGGCAGCAGTTTCAACACCAAGGGCGTGGACCGTTCGCTGGCGGCGCTCGGCAGCTTGCCCGATGATCTCAAGCGGCGCGTCCATTATTTACTGCTCGGACAAGATAACAGCGCGCCCTGGCGGCGCCGCGCCGGTAACTTGGGCTTGGCGCAAGTGCGCATCGAGGCGGGCCGTTCCGATATTCCCGACTGCATGCAAGGCGCCGACCTTTTGCTGCATCCTTCGCGTTACGAAAGCGCCGGCATGGTGATTCTGGAAGCGGTGGTAGCCGGCCTGCCGGTATTGACCAGCGCCGCTTGCGGTTATGCCTTCCATGTCGAGCGCGCTGGCGCCGGCTGTGTGTGCCCCGAGCCTTTCGCCCAAGATAATTTGAACGATCTATTGAAAATGATGCTCAATGCTGACCGCGCCGCCTGGCGCGCGAACGGCATCGCCTATGGCCAAACTCAGGATCTGTACGATATGCCGCGCCAGGTAGCGGCCTTGCTGCTGAACGCGGGAGCGCAGGGCGATGGCTGAGCTATGGCTCGACGAACCCTTCGCCACGCTCTGGCGCGGGCGCGATGTTTTTGCTGCGGCTTTCGCCATCGAAGGCCAGGAACATCGCGCGCTGGAACAGCGCCAAACCTTATCGTTCCAGATCGAAGGCCGGCGCTATTTCATCAAACGCCATCGCGGCGTTACCTGGGCGGAAATTCTCAAGAATCTGACGCAACTACGCCTGCCGGTGGTGAGCGCCTACAACGAATGGCACGCCATCCGGTATTTGAACCAGCTTGGCATCGCCACGCCCAAACTCAAAGGTTATGGCAAGCGCGGCTTATGGCCCTCGCGGCTCGAATCTTTTTTGATCACCGAAGATGTCGGCGCGCACCAAAGCCTGGAGGATTATTGCCGCGACTGGCCGCGCAGGCCGCCGCCCTTCACCGAAAAACGCGAACTCTTGGCGCAAGTAGCGCAGCTAAGCCGCCTGATGCACGGCGGCGGGGTTTGTCATCGTGATTTTTATCTCTGCCATCTCTTGAAGGTAGAAGGCAAGGAGGCGTTGTGCCTG
>JAITMI010000245.1 GCA_031277435.1 Pseudomonadales bacterium | reverse complement strand
GTGTGCCGCTTTGGTTGGGGGGGGTCTTTTGGGTGGGCTGTTGGGGCGCCGGGCGGTCCCCCGCCGTTGGTCAAATCAACAATCCGCCCCGGCTTTTTACCTGACACGGGCGACCGCCGGTCGCCCCTACGATGCCTGATTGTTACCCGCCGCCTGGGCGTTATTCCGCGTTCCGTAGGGGCAGGCCCCCGTGCCTGCCCATCGTGCCGTGGCATCCGTCAGCAAGGGTATCAAGGATGGTGAAGTCTACTAATTCATATATAAATTAGTAGAAACTAGCAGTTAATAATGTCTACTGATTTCTACTAACTTATATATAAATTAGTAGATTTTGACAAATAACGCTGGCTGTACTAATTTCTACTAACTTATAGTCAATTTAGTAGAATTCATGTAGCCACCATGCGCCTGCCACAACCCGCCCCCTCCTTCGCTGAAACCGCCGCCACGCTCGATGTGGCGCGAGTGGGCGAGCTATTGGCCCATGCCACGCCCTTGCCGGCGGGCAAGTACCTGCATTGGGATGAGCTGCGCCGGCTCAGGCCGCCGCCGGGCATCAACTCGCGGGAATGGTGGCTTGCGGTCAGCTTCGCGCGCCTGGGGATTTTTCAGGAATTGCCGCTCTTGGACCAACAGGGCCGCCCTTTCGTGTTCGCCACCGTGGGGCCGCTGCTGCTTGATCTGCACCACATCGACCAGGACGCGGCGGGCAGAATCCAATCGGCGGCCAGCGCGCCCTTGCGGGGCGATTCGCAGCGTTTTCTGCTGTCGTCCTTGATCGAGGAAGCGGTCACGTCCAGCCAGTTGGAGGGCGCCGCCACCACGCGCCAGGTGGCGGCGGCGATGCTGCGCAGCGGACGCCGCCCACGCGACCATGACGAACGCATGATCTTCAACAACTACCGCGCCATGACAGCGTTGCGCGAACTGCGCGCCGAAGCGATGACGCCCGAGCGCGTGCTGGCGCTACACCGGATGCTGACCGAACACACCCTGGAAAACCCCGAGGACGCTGGCCGCCTGCGCCAGAACGACGCAGTGCGAGTAGTAGACCTGCGCGACAACACCACGCTGCATGTCCCTCCTCCCTGGCGGGAACTGCCCGAACGCCTGCAGCGGCTCTGTGATTTCGCCAATGCCGATGCCGATTCGCCGCCCTTCGTGCATCCGGTGCTACGCGCCATCCTGCTGCATTTCATGATCGGCTACGACCATCCCTTCGCCGATGGCAATGGCCGCACCGCGCGCGCGTTGTTCTATTGGGCGATGGCGCGCAACGGCTACTGGCTGATGGAATACAGCTCCATCAGCCACATCCTGCGCAAAGCGCCGGCGCAATACATACGCGCCTACCTTTATACGGAAAGCGGCCAGAACGACACCACATATTTTCTATTGCACCAACTGCATACCATCCGCCAAGCCATCACGGCACTGCATGAGTACGTGGCGAGAAAAACGCGGGAACAAAAGGAAACCGAACGCCTGCTGGCGAGTTCGCCCGCCTTGCGCGGACGCTTCAATCACCGGCAACTGGCCCTATTGGACCATGCCTTACGCAACACGGGAGAAGGCTACCGCCTGGACGCGCACCAGCGCTCGCACGGCGTAGCCTACCAAACCGCGCGCACCGACCTGTTGACGCTAGAGACGCTGGGCTTGCTGGAACGCAGCCGGCAAGGCAATGCCTTCGTGTTCCATGCGCCCGCTGATTTGCGTCAGCGGCTGGAAAACATGATGAGAACGTAAGGCGGGGATTAAAACTTCACTTCAAACTCCGCCCTCACGCTGTTGTCGCTGACGCCAGACCCAAACTGTCCGTTATACGAGAAACCAAACCGGGCGTTCTCGCCAGCGCTGAAATCCAAGCCTAAATCCAACACCGCCGCATTTTCGGCGATTGGTATGCCTGCTACGGTGAAGGCATTGCCGCTCTGGAACGACAAAGTGCTCAGCGGTGTGATGTCACCAAAGGCATGGCGCCAGCCCAAAGTCCCTTTGAACCGCCCGGTCGTGAATTCGTTTTGCAAATGCACGCCCAAGGTGGAGAAGCTGGTATCGGTGCTGCCGCTTTGAACGCTTAGCGCCGCCGCGCCGCCTTGTTCGGTGAAGCCGTCCATGTCGAGGCTGACGAACGCGAGGTTGGCGAAAGGCTCGATGCTATTGAGCTGATAACCAATCTCGCCAAACACTTGCCCGGATGTGGCTTTACCGTCGTTGCTGCGCAAATTGTCGGTGAATCCGGTGAAAGACACCGCGCGTGAACTTTCGAGATCGTGCCAGCCGTAGGCTGCGCCAGCGCGTAGCGCGAGGCTGTCCCACACGCCACCAGCATAAGCGCCGATGTACAGATTGCGGCTTTGGCTCGAAGAATTACGGGCATCGCTGTTGCTGCGGCTGTAACTGGCCATCAAGCCCAAACGCGCATCGTTATCAAGCTGCGCATCGGCCCCTACGACTACGCCGCTGGAATCACGATCAAGTTCCGCCGCATTGCCGTCGCTATCAGTCGAGCCCCAGGAGCCAAATACCCGCACCCAACCGGCGTTGGCATCGGCGCTGTAAAGGCGATCCAAAGTGGCATCGCGCACGAAGCGGCTGTCCTCAAGTAAGGTGGTTTGCGTGGAGGCGTGGATTTCGCCGGAGAGTTGATCGAACGCGGCGCGGGCTGAGGCGGCGTCGAATTGCACCGTTTGGTCCCAAATTACGTTGCCGCGACCGAGGGAATCAACGCCGCCACCAGCGGCGCGCTGGTTGAAGGTGCCGCCGATTTCGCCGAAGCCGATGTCGTTACGGGTTAGCGTAAGGACGACGGTGTTGGTGTCGTAACCTAGCGTGGGGTCGAGGAAGGCCAAATTGGACGTGACGTTCTGGAACTGCCCACTGCGGCCAGCCGCCGCACTCAAAATCGTGTAGCTGGTGTTGGGTGCGTAGTTGCCGGAACCGGCCAATACGTTGACCGTGCCGCCTTGCAAAGTGGCGGTGCCAGTGGCGGTGATGCGATCGGCTTGGCCAGCGGCATTGGTTTCCACCTCATAAGTCGAACCGGCATCAAAGGTGACATTGCCCGCAACATTCAACGTGCCGATGGAGTTACCGGGCGCGGCG
>JAITMI010000237.1 GCA_031277435.1 Pseudomonadales bacterium | reverse complement strand
GAACCTGACGCTGGACGGGCTGGAACCGCGTCTCAAGCAACACCTGGGAGCGGCGAGGGCGAAGAAGTTAAAGATCAATGTAGTGCGATACGCGGATGATTTTGTGATTACAGGAGCCTCACAAGAGGTGCTGGAAAACGAAATCAAACCCTGGGTAGAGCAGTTTCTGGCGACACGCGGACTGCGGCTCTCACCCAAGAAAACCCGCATTGCGCACATCGATGAAGGCTTCGACTTTCTCGGATGGAACTTCCGCAAGTACGGCGGGAAGTTGCTGGTCAAACCAAGCAAAAAGAACGTCAAGGCGTTCTACGGCAAGATCAGAGACGTGATCGACTCGAACAAGACGAATACACAGACGAATCTGATTCGACTGTTGAACCCGCTCTTGAGAGGGTGGTCGCTTTACCATCAACCAGTAGTAGCGAAACAGACATTCAGCAAACTGGACAACAGAGTGTTTTTGAAACTCTGGCGTTGGGCAAAACGGCGACACCAGAATAAGTCCCTAGAGTGGGTGCGAAAGAAATACTTCCGCACCATAGGGGATAGAAATTGGGTATTCGCCACGACGGTGTTACTGGAGAACGGCACCAAGAAGGAAATCGAGCTGTACGAGCTAGCGAGTACACCGATTGAGCGGCACGACAAGGTGAGTGGGGACTACAATCCCTACGACCCGGCTATGGAAGCGATGGGCGAGAAACTGCGGACGAAACGGATGCTGAAAAAGCTGAAGTATCAGAAGCAAATCGCGAGCCTGTATGTCAGCCAACAAGGATGTTGCGCGCTCTGCAAGCAAGCGATAACCAGAGAAACGGGATGGCATGATCATCACCTCATCTACCGCTCACAAGGCGGTGACGACTCTCTGGAAAATCGCATACTCTTGCATCCGACTTGTCACACCCAGCTCCATGTCCGCGGCTTGACCGTCAACAAACCGGCTCCATTACGGAGCTTAGTAAAGGCTTGAGCCGAATGCGCCGAAACGCGCACGTTCGGTTCTTAGGGGGGAGTCAGCCAGTAATGGCTGGCTCCTACCCGACCATTTACCCGTCCCTTGCATGCTCTCGGAACTCACCATTCAAAATTTCGCTCTCGTGGCCCGGCTCGAACTGGAACTTGGCCCCGGCATGAGCGCCATCACCGGCGAAACCGGCGCCGGCAAGTCCATTTTGCTGGGCGCGCTGGGCTTGACGCTCGGCGACCGCGCCGATCTCGATGTGATCCGCAGCGGCGAGGAACGCGCCGACGTCAGCGCCACCTTCAGCCTGGATGGCCAATCCGAAGCCGCCGCCTGGCTGCACGAACACGACTTCCCCGAGGCCGATGGCCTGTGCATCCTGCGCCGCGTGCTCAGCCGCGATGGCCGCTCCCGCGCTTACATCAACGGCCAAAGCACCACGCTCAACGAACTGCGCACTCTGGGCGAAATGCTGATCGACATTCACGGCCAGCACGAACATCAATCGCTGCTCAAAACCGCCACCCATCAGCGTTTGCTCGATGCCTTCGGTGCTCTTGAAGCCCAAAGCCAGGCGGTAGCCGCCAGCGCCCAGCGCCTGCGCCGGCTCACGCAGGAAATCACCGAACTGCGCCACCACCAGGACAGCGCCGCCGCCGAGGTGGAACTCTTGAGCTTTCAAGTGCAGGAATTCGACGCCGCGCAGCTTGTGGACAACGACCTGCCGGCGCTGGAGCTGGAGCACGCCCAGCTCAGCAACGCCGATGCCGCGCGCGCGGCGCTGCAAACCCTGGTGCAACTGTGCAGCGAGGCCGACGAAGGCAACATCGAGCACAGCCTGCGCCGCGCCTGTGCGCTGATGGACGCCCTGCCCTACGCCACCCCCACGCTGACGGAAGCGGGCTCCATGCTGGCAAGCGCGCTGATTCAGGTGGAAGAAGCCGGGCAAACGCTGAACAAGGCGCTCGATCGCATCGAACTCAACCCCGAGCGGCTGACGGAAGTGGATGAACGGCTGGGCCTTTTGCATCGCCTGGCGCGCAAACACCGGGTGGAGCCAGGGGATCTGTACCAGCACGCGCAACAATTACGCGACAAACTCGCCGCCATCAGCGGCGCTGATGGCCGTTTGGCAGCGTTGCAGGCAGAGCACGATAAGGAATTGCGGACTTATCACAGCCAGGCCGCCGCCTTGAGCAAGGCGCGCGCGACCGCTGGCAAGCGCTTGAGCGACGCGGTCAACAAACGCCTCGCCCAGCTCGGCATGGCCGATTCGCGCTTCGCGGTGGCGCTCAACAGCGAGCCCGAAGGCGCGCCTGTGGCACGCGGCCACGATCACGTCGAATTTCTGGTCAGCACCAATGCCGGCCAGCCGGCCAAGCCGCTAATCAAGATCGCCTCGGGCGGCGAACTGTCGCGCATCAGTCTGGCGATTCAGGTGGTAACGGCGCAAACCAGCAGCATCCCCACCCTGGTGTTCGACGAAGTGGACGTCGGCATCGGCGGCGGCACCGCGCGCATCGTGGGGGAACTCTTACGTGAACTCGGCCAGCGCGGCCAGGTGCTGTGCGTCACCCATCAAGCGCAGGTAGCGGCGCAGGCGAACCAGCATTTATTGGTCAGCAAAAGCTCCGATGGCCAGAGCACCAGCACCCGCCTGACGGCGCTGGACCGCCAAGGCCGCCTCAGCGAAATTTCCCGTATGCTCAGCGGCGACACGCAATCACGCCAGGCGCTGGCACATGCGAAGGAGTTGCTGGATTACGCCACGGGGCCAGCCGCCTGACACGAAGCCCTATCCGTCGAAGCTCAATACCAAAAAAAGAGTTGCTGGATTACGCCGCGGGCGCAGCCGCCTGACACTGCGCGCACAGCCCGTAGATATACAGCGAATGGTCGCTGATGGTGAAACCCAGCTTCCTGGCCATCTCCTCCTGCCGCTCTTCGATCAGCTCGTCGATGAACTCCTCCACCCTGCCGCACCTGGTGCAGACGATGTGATCGTGGTGTTCCTCGGGGCAAATTTCGAACACCGAATGGCCGCCCTCAAAATGATGCCGCTGCACCAGGCCGGCGCTTTCGAACTGCGTCAACACGCGGTAGACGGTGGCCAATCCGACATCCTCGTCGGAATCGTGCAGGGCCTTGTAGACGTCATCGGCGCTCAGATGCCTATCCCTGGCGGCTTCCAGAATTTGCAGGATCTTGACCCTGGGCAGCGTGACCTTGAGGCCGGCCTTGCGCAATTCGTGGTTTTCTCCGCTCATTACTTCCACTCCTGGGACGCCCCGCAAGGGAGCCGCAACCCGCCGCGTTCGAGCAAACGCCTTGGGCTGACACAAGTTTTAGGTTTCGGGTATTATGCCGCGATCCTTGGCCAAGTAAATGAAGTTCAATTCACGCCGATGTTCCGTTTCCTCTCCCCTGCTCTCTCCCCCACCCTCTTTCCGCGCGCCGCGGCCTGCCTGCTCGTGCTGCTTCTGGGCGCTTGCAGTTTCCCCGGTGTGTACCGCATCGACATTCAGCAAGGCAACATCATCACCCAGGAGATGGTGGATCAGTTGCGCCCTGGGCTGAGCAAGAATCAGGTG
>JAITMI010000212.1 GCA_031277435.1 Pseudomonadales bacterium | reverse complement strand
CGCCGCGTATAAACAATGCGGTCTTGCCCGCCATTGCAGGAACCGACTACCGTCCGCTCACCCACGGCATCCGCCGCTACGATCTCCAGCGTATAGTTTTGCACGCCTTTGGTTTGCAGTTTGGCGTCGATCTCGTTCTTGAGCTCTTCGCAGGGTTTGATTTGCGCCAGCGCGGGTGAACAGCATAGTAAAGAAATAAACAGGATTTTCAGGGTTTTCATGGTGCTTGATACGCTCCTTGGGAAAGTAGAGCAAAGATAGGATGCTCACCTATTGATGTCCATATTTCATTCAGGTTATGCGCCGTGACGGCATGGGCGGTTCAGCGCAAATAAAACAGAGAATTCGCCAACTCTGAACTACACTGCGGCCTTTGATGGGGTCCGCTCATGCGTTGGTGGATGATCGCGTTTTGCGCTGGCGTGGTGCTGGCGGCCTGGCTGCCGTATTTGCCAAGCACGCCGTGGCTATTGGCTTTGCTGCCGCTACTTTTGTGCGCGCTGGCTTATCGCCGCTTGCGCGTGCCGGCGCTGTTTTTGCTGGGCGCCTGGTGGCTCGCCTGGCAGGGGCGGCAGACGCTGGACGATTGGTGGCCGGTGACGGCGGCGCCAAGTGATGTATGGGCGGAAGGCGTGGTGTGGAGCCTGCCGGTGGCGACGGCGGAGGGTTGGCGCTTTCAGTTCAAATTGGAACGCTTGTGCGATAACGCCAGGCTGGCGCTGTGTGAACAGGAACTCTGGCACGACGATGCGCGGCTGGTGCAGCTCAATACCTATGAACCGGTGGACCTCGCGCCGGGGCAGCGCTGGCGCTGGCAATTGCGGCTGCGGCGTCCGCATGGTTTCGCCAATCCGGGTGCTTACGATTACGAAGCCTGGCTCTTGCAGCAGCGCATCGCGGCCTTGGGCTACGTGCGTGATGTGGAGGGCGCGCTGTTATTGGAACAAGACAGCGGGCGGCGTATTTTGGAACGCTGGCGTTATCAACTCTTGCAGCGCTTGCGTGAAGCGGGGCAGGGCTTGCCGCAATTGCCCTTGATCGCCGCCTTGAGTCTTGGCGAGGGCTCAGGCATCGCCGATGAAGATTGGGATTTGTTTCAGCGTACCGGTACCACGCATCTGGTAGTGATTTCGGGCTCGCACATTACCTTGGCGGCGCTTTTGTGCGTGTGGCTGTTCCGGCGTTTGTGGCGCTTTTCCGCGCGTTTGCCGCTGTGGTGGCCGGCGCCTTGCGCGGCGGCGCTGGCGGGGCTTGGCGGCGCCTGGCTCTATACCGCGCTGGCGGGCTTCAACCTGCCGGCGCAGCGCGCCTTGCTGATGACGCTGCTCACCCTTGGCGCGCTCTTGCTGCGGCGTCAGCATGGCTTGTGGGAAGTCCTGCTCACTGCCTTGCTGGCGCTCTTGTTGTGGGGTCCTCTGGCGCCGCAGTTGCCGGGTTTTTGGCTGTCGTTCGGCGCGGTGGCGGTCTTGACCTTGGCGCTACTGCGCGATGGCGGCGGGCCAGAGTGGTGGCAGGGGCTATGGCAATTAGTGCGCAGCCAGGGCTATGTCAGCGTGGCCTTGCTGCCTTTGACGGCGCTCTGGTTCCAGCAAGTGAGCTGGAGCGCACCGCTGGTCAATCTGCTGGCGATTCCCTACATCGGTTTCGTTGCGGCGCCCTTGAGTCTCTTGAGCCTGGCGCTGGCCGCCTTGAGCCCCGCCTTGGCGCAGCCCCTCTTGAGTTTTGCCGATGCCATGCTGGGTTTTTACCTGCACGCGCTGCGCGCGCTCGATGCCGCCTTGCCCGGTTCGCTGCTTACCTTGCCGCCGCTTTTGCCGCTAGGGCAGGCGGTCTTGATCGGCTTGATTCTGGCTTTACTTTTGAGCCGCCGCTGGTGGCTGCGCCTCGTTTGGCTGAGCTGTCTGCCCTTGACCTTGCTGCTGCACGAAGCGCCCTTGCCCGATGGCGTGGTGCGCGTGAGCGTGCTGGACGTGGGGCAGGGCAATGCGATTCTGGTCAGCACTCGCTCGCATCATCTCTTGTACGACACCGGCCCGCGTTACAGCGAAAATTCCGAGGCCGGCAACATGAGCGTGCTGCCAGTGCTGCGTTTTCATGGTCTGCGGGAGCTCGATCGGGTCATCGTCAGCCATGCCGATAACGACCATAGCGGCGGGCTTGAGGCGGTGATCGAGTCCTACCCGCGCGCGCTGTATCAAAGTTCTGAACCAGGATTATTTCCTGAATCGCTAAGCCAGGAACTTTGCCGGGCGGGACAAGCATGGCAATGGGATGGCATCGACTTCGCCATCCTCAGCCCCGATGCCAGCGGCGATACGCGCAACAACGGTTCCTGTGTTCTTTCCATCCGCGCCGGGGAACACCGCGCGCTTCTGAGCGGCGACATCGAACGCGCCCGCGAACATGTCCTTTTGACGCAAGGACTCGCCGGCCCCCTGAGCCTCTTGATCGCCCCGCATCACGGCAGTGCCACCTCGTCGTCGCCGGCTTTTGTCGCCGAACTGCGGCCTGAACATGTGGTATTCACCACCGCCTACCTCAACCGCTACGGCCACCCGGCCAGGGCAGTGGTGCAGCGTTATGCGCGCGCTGGCACGCAAGCGTGGTATACGCTGCGTTCGGGCGCGCTGAATTTCACCTTGGATGCGGCGAGCGCGAGCGTGAGCGTCACAGAGCAGCGCCTATTACGGCGGCGTTTCTGGGGCGAACCCTTGATGGAGGCCGCGCCCCCGCCGTGAGGACACGGAGGCTTTGTGGTAAAGTGCCGCATCGTTTTGTGGGAGGTAGCGGGTGTTCGAAGTCATCAAGGCAGGCGGCTGGTTGATGCTGCCAATCATCCTGTGTTCCATCATCGCCATCGCCATCATCATCGAACGTTTCTGGACTCT
>JAITMI010000377.1 GCA_031277435.1 Pseudomonadales bacterium | reverse complement strand
TTTCCGGCGGCATCGCCGAGGAGATGGACATGATCGCGGTTTCCGTCAGCGATCTTGGGCCAAGCGCCGAATTGACCAGCAACTGGGCATTCAGGTCCGCGCAAGCGGGGCGAGAATAGGGTAATTCAGGCGTCAGGCTTATTTATAATGGCATTCGATTTTGTGGTAGGAAAAAGCAACAAAGCCAAAGACTCGCCTGATGTCGTGGGAAGCATAGACTTTCGTGAGTTACCCGCGCTGGGGCGCTTATGCAAGCGGATTGATTCACCATTTCTGCAAAAGATTCATGGCTTTTTCGACGACCAGGAGTTTTCACTCAAGGAAGTCGAACAAACACTTTCTCAGCTATTGCCGTTTCTAACCGAAGAACTTCCGCAAGATCAGCAAGATTTGCTCCACAAACTTATTGCCGTTCTGGCCTATGCGGAACGAAAGCAATACTCGCTTTATGGTGTGGCGGACTGAAATAATAAGACCATTATTGAATCCAGGTACCACAACTCACCATGAATACTTGCCCGTACTGCAACGCAAACGCAAATCCTCTGCGGCTGGCGCTTATGACGCGCCGCGCGCCGTACCGTTGTGGCCGCTGTGGTGGACGTTCATTGCTTCAGCCAAAACACAATACCATCGCGGCATTTATTACCATTGCGATAATTGTAGCCTGCGCGATTTCTTTACCGAAAATGGGCTTCCTTCTCACTGGCATGTTGTTCTTGGCGGCCTATATGCTTGTGGTTATCGGGTCCATGTCGTTATTTATGAAATTACAACGCGAGTAGCCTGAGCTGAGCGCGGCGATGCTTGTGGTCAACTATCTCCTGCCCATTCTCAATAAAACTGACCGCCTTGCGGCCATTGTGCTAGTATCCGAAAACTCAAAACCGTAAGGATTTTCGTCGTTACTGAAACAACGATGACCGTGAAAGGGCAAGTTACCGTGTCCAGAGAATTTCGTACACCTCAACCGTTCGAGAATTATATGAAATATATCGCTCTACTTTTTACATCATTTTTCATCTCCGCCATGACCTCAGCGCAGGCTGCTGACACGGCGGCGGCGGACGCCGTGGACGGCTATCCCCGGAGGGTAAGCGACGAATACTCACTGCGCTTTCAGACACGCGCTTTTGAAGATACCTATTCACGTTTTACAGGAACGGAGGCGAGCCTTGAATGCGAGATGATGGTTGAACTATCACCCGCCGCGCGAGACCAAAGCTTTGGCGCCATATGCGAGCTTTACCGCGAAGGAGCCGCTACTCCGATCGGCGTTATGTTGTGCGATGACACCTTGCTCGGGAAATTTACTATAAGAATAGGGGGGTTCGTGGTAGCCGAAGATGATCTGATAGCCTTCACGGAGGCTAACTGCCCCGCTGGCGGTTGAGCGAGGAACAGGATGTAGCCAGGAGCATAACGCGGCCTGACATGCAATCGAGATGACTACAAAAAGAGAATTTTATGCATAAACATTTTACGTGGAATTTGATTGTATGTGGCTTACTCCACGCCACCTGCGCGGCGGCGCAGGAAGACGTGTGGGTGCCCACGGAAACAACGCAGTGCGATCTGGGCGGCTGGGTGAACGAAAACGCGCTCGATGCACTGAACGTATACGCGGAACCGTCCGCCGATAGCGCCATCGTGGGCACGCTGCCCGGGTATGACTTGTACCTGCAGCCCGGTAGCGAATACCTGAGGACCGGCTACTTCCGGGTTCGCGGCTCGTCCAATGGCTGGCTACTTATTGAAGACGGTAGCGAATACCGCGTGAGTGATGTACCCGAGGAGTTGCCTGATCGCCCCGCTTACGCGGGCCCCGGATGGATTGAGGGCCGCTACTGGAGTTTCGCCTTGCAGGGCTCGCGCGGTTATGTGAAACCAGACGCCAACAGCGCCAAAATCGTCGATTTCGGTTATGACTGGCTGCCCGATGTGGGGGTAATCGATACGGTGCTGGCCTGCCAAGACGAGTGGGTGTTGGTCGACTACCATCTTCGATATCGCAGCGAACGTGGTAATCTGATTGATCTAACTCCAGAAGAACAAGCCGCCTCACCTGGGCGCGCCTGGTTCCGTGGCGTTTGCGGCATCCTAGAAACCACCTGTGATGGGGTGGGCGACCTGTATCCAGAGCCAAGCCAGCAATAGAGAACGTCGCTTTATGGTCTCCACACAAAACCGGCCCGCATGAGCATACCAAAGCCTCTGCTATCCGTTGCGCCTCGTGGCTGTGGGTGCATGACTCTGTTGTCCTCCCCAGGCCACACCTTATATACCTGCCCGTCGGCGGGAATGATACATAAGTGCGGCGCCGTACCGGTGACATAAACCTCAAGCTCGCTATTGGCCGCACTGGCCGCGCCGGGGTTGCAGGTGATGGCCAGCCACTGGCTATCGGGCGAAAAAACCGGCCATCCTTCGTTCTGCGAGCTTTCGGTGATGGCGTGAAAATCGCTGCCGTCGGCATTCATCAGCCAAATATGGTTGCCCGCCGAGATGGCTATTTTCGTTCCGTCGGGGCTGGCGGAGGCATGTCCCGTCCAATCAGAAAAAGGAATGTCCCGCACTTTGAACGCCCGGCTAAAATCGGCGGAAGTGCGCCAAAGCCCGTCATCTTTTTTGAACAAAATTGTGCCGCCAGCTTCCCAGTTTATGGCGTCCTGGTATTTGAACCGATGCGTGTTGCCATAATTGGAAATATTTTCCAGCACATTGCCGCTCATATCCAGTATCACCAAACCATCCTCAAATTCTGGCGTCAATGCCAGCAGCCTGCCATTGGGTGATATTTTGGGAGCGCCACCGTCGTCGCCATCATAGGGAAAGTAGGTAATTTCTCGTAGAGTGGCGCCGTTCGAGGCGTCAAAAAGAATATAGCGCGCGCCAGTATTGGTCTCGAAAACGGAGGGCGGTTCTTTATACCTTACGCCGCCGGTGCCATCCCAACTGATGTCCCAGCCATAGCCGTCATTCCAGCGGTGCATGACGGTGGACACGCCCCCCGTGGCGAGATCAAGGCGCTCAATACCTTCCCCGGCGGGGCTAAAATAAATGGCGCCCGGTAAAGAATTACGCTCCGCGCCATTACACGCGCTAACCAATGTAGCTAACAATAAGGCCGTTAAAATGCCACGAAAAATTTTCATAAATTAAAAAACCACACAATCAGAAATCAAATACTGTCCATGCTCAATTCAGCAAGTAGGTTGGGCTGAGCGCAGCGAAGCCCAACATGTTGCATTCCACAATCGCTCCTATTGTTGGGCTTCGCTGCGCTCAGCCCAACCTACTCACTGGCGCGGAAAATCCTTGAGCGCCTTGATGCGCGCGGCGCGAATCACCGCACCAGGGTCGCGCGGCGCTTGTCCATGTTCTTGCATGGCGGCGCGTAGCGCCGCTTGCGCATCCACGCCGCGCGCGATGGCGAGCGCTTGTTGCAAGCGTTCACGCTGCGGGTAAGGTTGATCGCCGCGGACGCGCCAATCCGCCTCGCACACCAGCAAAAATTGTTCAAAACGTTGCGGGCGGCGCAGCGCATCAGTATGTTCGAGCGTGGTGTAAAGTGCGTTGGCATCGTGGCCTAAAGCCTGATGCGCGCGCTGGCGATAGCGGCTTACCAGCATGGCGAGATCGCGGTATTCATTGGGCACGCGCAAGCGTTGCGCGAGATTTTCGATGAGCACGGCGCCCTGTTTGCCGTAGTCTTGATCTTTGGATTTGGCGCTGTGGCCAATCTCCTGCGTCAAGGCGGCGAAGCGTAGCATGGGTTCCTGGCTCAATGCTGCCGTTTGTTCCATAACTTTGAGCGTGTACTGGCCAACACTGAGCCCGGACGGCTCCGCCTCATCCCAGGGCACGGAAAACAGCGCATGAATTTCCGGCAAGAGGCGCAACAGCGCGGCGGCGTCGCGCAGTACCTCGACGAACACTTGCGGCGCGCGCGCGCGCAGCGCGCCGTCGATTTCCTGCCAGACGCGCTCGGGCGTGAGGGCTTCGAGTTCGCCGCTGCGGCTGAGTTCGCGCATCAGCGTCATGGTTGCTGGCGCCACTTGAAAACCGAGTGGTGCAAAACGTGCGGCGAAACGCGCTACGCGCAGTACGCGTAGCGGGTCTTCGCTGAAGGCGGGGGAGACATGGCGCAAGAGCCGGGCTGCGATGTCTTGCTGGCCGCCGAAGGGGT
>JAITMI010000158.1 GCA_031277435.1 Pseudomonadales bacterium | reverse complement strand
GTAGTCGTTCCACCGCTTTCCCCCCTCCCCAACCCTCCCCCGTAAACGGGGGAGGGGGCTTGCTCGATACCCCTCAACTCCTGCTGCAAGAACCGCTACTGCAAAACGCCAGCGCTGCGTTGGTGGGCCTAAGCGGCGGCCTCGATTCTTCCGTTCTCTTGCATCTGCTTTTCCGTCTGCGTGAATTGGGCTGGTCCGTGCCCTTGTCTGCCCTGCATGTGCAGCACGGCTTGCAGGCGGAAGCGGAAAGCTGGCTCGAACACTGCCGCCAAAAGTGCGCCGCGCTGGACATTCCCTTCGCTTATGAACACGCGCAACTGGGCGCGGCCCGGCTCAGTTCCGAAGACGCGGCGCGTCAGGCGCGTTATGCCGCGTTCGCGCGGCATCTGCCGCTGGGCGGGGTGCTCTTGCAAGCGCATCACCAGCAAGACCAGGTGGAAACCGTGCTGTTCCGTCTCTTGCGCGGCAGCGGCGTGCGCGGGCTTGGCGGTATGCCCAGGGAGCGGCGCTTTGCCTCGGGCTGGCTGCTGCGGCCACTCCTGGACTTGCCGCGCGCGGAACTGGAACGCTATGCGTGTGAACATCAGCTCTGCTGGGTTGAAGACCCCAGTAATGCGCAGGGGCACTACAGCCGTAATTTTCTGCGCCAGCACATCCTGCCCTCGCTGCGGGAACATTGGCCAGCGCTCGATAAGCAATTATTGACCAGCGCGGCGCGCGGCGCGGAAGCGGCGTTCTTGCTCGATGAACTGGCGGCGGCGGATTTAGAAAGCGCGCAGGGGCCGCATCCGAGCACCGTAAAACTCGAAGCGCTGCGAACGCTGAGCGTGGCGCGGCGCAATAACCTTGTGCGTTTTTGGTGCCGCCAACGACATGGCGCCGCTGCGCCGGAGCCGGGCGCCGCTTTACTGGAACGGCTGCAAACGGAATTGCTCGACGCCAAGCCCAGCGCCACTCCCGTGCTGCGCTGGGGCGAAGGCGCGGCGGAATTGACGCTGCGCCGCCACGGCGTGCATGTGTATCTGGTGCCGCGGCTGCCGCTCTTGCCTCTGTGTCTGGAACTCGTGGTTGGCGAGGTTTTGGAACTACCCGCACCTTTGGGGCGCTTGTGCTGGCGCGAAGGCGGGGAGGGCGGTCTCGCGCTGCGCCAGGGCGAGCGTTTGCAGCTGCGTTTCCGCCAGGGCGGCGAGCGCATCAAGCTCGCGGGGCGGCCAAGCCGCGAACTCAAAAAATTGCTGTGGGAACTCGGCATCGCGCCCTGGCTGCGCGATTACGTGCCGCTCATTTATCGCAATGAACAATTGCTGGCCGCCGCCGGCTTCGCGCAGGATGAAGCAGTTTTGAGCAAAAGCCAGCAAAATACGCTGCAACTCGTGTGGGAACGGCCAGATTTACATTGTGGAGCCTAGCGGCTTCTGCTAATCTGGCGGCCCATCGAGCACCTTTTAATTCTTCCGTAATTTCCTCTTAAAAACTCTGATGGGCCTTAGATGTCGCGCTATATTTTTATCACTGGCGGTGTAGTTTCTTCCCTTGGCAAGGGCGTCACCTCCGCCTCTCTCGCGGCAATCCTCGAAGCGCGTGGTCTGAAGGTGACCATGCTCAAGCTGGACCCTTACATCAACGTCGATCCGGGCACCATGAGCCCGTTTCAGCACGGCGAGGTTTACGTCACCGAAGACGGCGCCGAAACCGACCTCGACCTCGGCCACTACGAACGCTTCATCCGCGCCACCATGTCCAGGCGCAACAATTTCACCGCTGGCCGCATTTATGAAGAAGTGATCAAAAAAGAGCGGCGCGGCGATTATCTGGGCGCCACCATTCAGGTGATCCCGCATATTACCGACGAAATCAAGGCGCGCGTGATCGAAGGCGGCGCTGACGCCGTTGTGGCGCTGGTCGAAATCGGCGGCACCGTGGGCGATATTGAATCGCAGCCTTTTCTTGAAGCGGCGCGGCAAATGCGCGTTGAACTCGGCTCCGCGCGGGTGCTGTTTTTACATTTGACCCTGGTGCCCTACATTTCCACCGCTGGCGAAACCAAGACCAAGCCCACCCAGCATTCGGTGCGCGATTTACGCTCGATCGGTATTCAGCCTGACATCCTGGTCTGCCGCTCGGACCACGAAATTCCGGAATCCTCGCTGCGCAAGATCGCGCTCTTCACCAACGTCGAATTGCCAGCGGTAGTGTCCTTGCAGGACACCGCCACGATCTATTCCGCGCCGCTCTTGCTGCACGCCACCGGGCTCGACGCCATCATCGTGCAGCGCTTTGGCCTGCATTGCCCGCCGGCTGATCTCAGCGAATGGCAGCGGGTGGTAGACGCGGTGATGCACCCCGAGCGCGAAATCACCATCGCCATGGTCGGCAAGTACATGGAATTGCTCGATGCTTATAAATCGCTGATCGAAGCGATCAAGCACGCCGGCATTCAGACTCGCACCCGCGTGCGTGTGCGTTATCTCGATTCCAGCACGCTCGAAAGCGAAGGCACCAGCGCGCTTGATGGCGTTGATGGCATCATCGTGCCCGGCGGTTTTGGCGAACGCGGCATTGGCGGCATGGTGCTGAGCGCCGAATACGCGCGCACGCACCGGATTCCCTATCTGGGCATCTGCCTCGGCCTGCACATCGCGGTGATCGAATTCGCGCGCAACGTGCTCGGCCTCAAACAGGCCGACAGCACCGAATTCAACAAACACACGCCCGACCCGGTAATCGCCTTGATTACCGAATGGACCAATGCCGAAGGCGGCGTGCAGCAGCGCGACGAAAATTCCGATCTCGGCGGCACCATGCGCCTGGGCGCGCAGGAATGCGTATTGCTCGACGATTCGCTGATCAAAGCCTGTTACCAGAAAGACGTGATCGTCGAGCGCCATCGCCACCGCTACGAAGTCAACAACAACTATGTGCC
>JAITMI010000009.1 GCA_031277435.1 Pseudomonadales bacterium | reverse complement strand
CGTAAAACCCACGCGCAATGGTAGGTCCAGCCCGGCGCTGTCGCTGGACCGGCTGGAAATAAACTACGGCGTGGACCAAACGGTTTTGATTTCGCCGCAAACGAAAGAGGCTTTTCTCGACGAATTACAGCGCAGGCAGGATGCCTTGCGTAGTGGCGAATAATAGTGACGAATAACAAACGCCAAGCCAAAGCGCCCCGGCTCTGGTTTAATAAGCACTTTGATTCCCCACCTTACAAGGAGCTGCCATGCGCATTCTGCACACCATGATCCGGGTCGGCGACCTCGACCGGTCCATCGGCTTTTACACCACGCTGTTCGGCATGAAGGTGCTCAGCCGCAAGGATTATCCCGATGGCCGCTTCACGCTGGCCTTCATCGGTTATGGCGACGAAAGTTCGCATACCGTCATTGAACTCACCCACAACTGGGACACCAAAAGCTACGAACTTGGCAACGGTTTTGGCCACATCGCCATCGCCGTGCCCGATGCGTATCAAGCCTGTGACGAAATCAGCGCCAAAGGCGGCAACGTGGTGCGCCCCGCCGGTCCCATGAAACACGGGACCACCATCATCGCCTTCGTCAAGGATCCCGACGGCTACATGATCGAACTCATCCAGCGCGACTGAACGCAAAACCGAGCCCCTCATGGCCGACCTCCTGCTGCTCTTGTGCGGCGCCATCTTGGTCAACAATGTGGTTCTCACCCAGTATCTTGGGCTCTGCCCTTTCATGGGCGCGGGCGGGCGGCTGGAAACCGCGTTTTGGATGGCGGCGCTGACCACCTTCGTGCTCACGCTCAGCGCCGCTATCAATTATGTTATTTACCGTTATTTGCTGCTGCCTTTTGACCTCGTTTTTTTACGCTTGATCGTATTTATTTTCGTGATCGCGACAATAGTCAGCTTCAGCGACTTATTGCTGCGCAAAATCGCGCCGCTGCCGCACAAAATGCTGGGGATTTTTTTACCGCTGAGCGCCAGTAACAGCCTCATCCTTGGCGTGGCGCTGCTCAACGGTGAACAGGCCAACAGTTTTATTGCGGCAATTTTTTATAGTGTTGGCGCCGCGGCGGGTTTTTCCTTGGCCATAGTGCTGTTCGCCGCTTTACGTGAACGGCTGGTCATGAATGCGGTACCCGTGCCGTTTCAAGGCGCCGCCATTTCCCTCGTCACCGCCGGCCTGATGGCGCTTGCCTTCATGGGCTTCGCCGGGCTGGGGTAAGGTGGAAATCCTCGCCGCGTTCGTGTTGCTGCCCGCCTTGGCGCTCTGCGCCGGCGCCTTATTGAACCGCGCCGAACATCGCTTGGTAGCGCAAACGGAACCCCTGATCGAGCGCATCGACGCGCTATTACCGCAAACCCAATGCGGCCAGTGCGGGCACCCCGGCTGCCGCCCCTACGCGCAAGCGATCGCCGCGGGCGAAGCCATCAACCACTGCCCGCCCGGCGGCGAACAAACGATCCGCGCGCTGGCTAGACTTTTAGGTCAAGAACCGCTGCCGCTCGATCCCAGCCACGGCAAGGAAGCGCCGCGCAAACTCGCCTACATCCGCGAAGCGGAATGTATCGGCTGCACCAAGTGCATCCAGGCTTGCCCGGTGGACGCCATCCTCGGCAGCGCCAAGCACATGCACAGCGTCATCGCCAGCGAATGCACTGGCTGCGATCTTTGCGTAGCGCCCTGCCCGGTGGATTGCATCGACATGCTCGTGGCCAAGCCCGCCCCGGTATACGAACCAAGGCCCGCCGCGCCAACGGAACAAGCCTGCATTCGCTGCGGCCTGTGCGCCGAAGTCTGCCCCGCCGCATTGCTGCCGCAGCAACTGCATCGCTACGCGCTTGCCCAGGATTTAGCGCAAGCACAAAGCCTGCGGCTGATGGATTGCATCGAATGCGGCGCCTGCGCTTACGTGTGCCCCAGCCATATTCCACTGGTACGACAGTTCCAAATCGCCAAGACGCAACTGCGCGATCTGCACGAACAAGCGATCAGCGCCGCGCAAGCCAGGAGGCGCTTTGAATTCCACCAAGCGCGCAAAGCGCAAGAAAAAGCTCAGGAAGAACAGTGGCGCCAGGAACGCACCGCCTTGGCGGCAAGAGAGCGGCAAGCGCCAGCGGACGCCATCGCCGCCGTCCTGGCGCGCGTGAATGCCAAAAAAGCCGAACAGGCAACGGCGCCACCTTCACCGCAAGACGTGATTCAAGCCGCTCTAGCACGAGTGAACGCCAAAAAAGCCGCACGCCAGGCCGCGCAAGCCAGCACGGCGATGCCCGCGTCAGAATCCAAGAACGATGAGTTATGAATAATATAAACCCTTCAGCCAAGCCGCCAAACCACGGTATCGCGCAACTGATGTACCTGGTACTACTCGCCTGCCTGCCGGGTTTGTGCGCGCTGGTCGCGTTCTTCGGCTGGGGCGTGCTGATCAATGTAGTGTGGCTATCCTTGTGCGCGCTGGTTTTGGAAGCGGCGCTGTTGCGCCTGCGCAAACAGAACGTGAGCCTGCACCTGCGCGATGGCAGCGCTTTGCTCTCTGCCCTCCTGCTGGCAATGGCATTGCCGCCCACCGTGCCCTGGTGGCTGGGGCTCTGCGGCATCGCCTTTGCCATCGTGGTGGTGAAACAGCTTTATGGCGGGCTCGGCCACAACCTGTTCAATCCGGCGATGGCGGCTTATGCGATGTTGCTGGTGTCGTTTCCAGCGCCGATGACGCGCTGGCTCTTGCCCGCCGGCGTGCTTGAAAACCTGCCTAGCTTCAGCGACGCAATAACAATCTTCCTTGGCGGCGAGCCCGTGCTTGGCATTGACGCCTACACCGGCGCTACCTGGCTCGACAGTTTCCGCCAGCAAACGGGCGCGCAACTGGTGAGCGAATTTCGCGCCGCGTCGCCGTTGGCCGGAAGTTTCGCCGCGCTGGGCGCTGAATGGGTGAATGTGGGTTTTTTACTGGGCGGTCTATGGCTGCTCTACCGGCGCGTCATCAGTTGGCACATTCCTCTAGCCTTCCTCGGCGCGCTGAGCGTGTGCGCGGCGCTCGGCTGGGCTGGCGGTTCTTCGGCCAGTTTAGGGTCGCCGCTGATGCACTTATTCAGCGGCGCCACCATGCTGGGCGCGTTCTTCATCGCCACCGATCCCGTCACCGCCGCCACTACGCCGCGCGGGCGTTTGCTCTATGGCGCCTTGATCGGCCTCTTAGTATTCGTGATCCGCGCCTTCAGCATTTACCCCGATGGCGTAGCCTTCGCGGTATTGCTCGGTAATCTGGCGGCGCCCTTGATCGACGCCTTTACCGAAGCACGTACTTTCGGACCCAAAACATGAGCGATACCAACAACCGAGTACAAAACCCGCCTCTGGCGGCACGCGGCGCCATCCTGCGCCTGGGCCTGCTCGCGCTCGGCGCGGTCCTGTTGCTGACCTTGGCCTACCACGCCACCGCCGCCCGCCGCATCGCGCAGCAACATCAAGCCATGCTGGCTACGCTCACCACGCTGTTACCGCCGATACCGCACGACAATGTATTATTGGACGCCAGTTTCATTATCGACCCCGCCACGCCGCGCTTCGCGCAACAGGAACTCCTGGGCTTGAGCACTGCGCGCACGGCATATCTTGCGCGCAGCGCCGACGCCGTTAGCGGTGTGATCCTGCCGCTTGAAACCGCCGGCTACAACGGCCCCCTCAAACTCTTGCTCGGCATCGACGCCAATGGCACGATCACCGGCCTGCGTATTCTGGAACAACATGAAACCGCCGGGCTCGGCGCGCGTATCGAACTGGATCAATCAAACTGGCTGCTCAGCTTCGACCGGCGCTCGCTCGACAATACCCCGCCGCCGCTGTGGGCGCTAAAACAAGACGGCGGCGAATTCGACCAGTTCAGCGGCGCCACCATCACCCCGCGCGCAATCGTCAACGCGGTGCGCAAAGCGCTAGAATTTTTCGCGCTCAACCGCACCGCGCTGTTGGCGCTCAATCTTGAGGAGCCGCAAGCATGACGGCAACTGCCACGCTCAATTTCAACTCCTGCCGCGACAAACTCGCGCTAACGCCCTTGCTCGGCCTCTGCCCACTGCTCGCGGTAAGCAATTCCGCCATCAGCGCGCTGACCCTGGGCCTGTGTACCTTGAGCGTACTCTTAGGCTCCAGCTTCTGCATATCCCTGCTGCGCAACCGTTTCACCCCCGCGCTACGCCTGCCAGCCTACATGCTGATCATCGCCAGTTTCACAAGCTGCGCTGAATTTTTGCTACAGGCTTATTCTTACGCGCTAGCGGAACGGCTCGGCCTCTTTCTGCCCTTAATCGTGAGCAATTGCCTCATTCTCGGCCATGCCGAAAGTTTCGCCAGCAAAACCCCACCGCTACACGCGCTACGCGACGCATTAGGGCTGGGCCTGAGTTTCATTCTGGTACTACTGGTCTTGGGAATGCTGCGCGAAGCGCTAGGCAGCGGCCGTTTGTTCACCAACATGGATTTACTGCTGCCCTTCGCCACGAATTGGGAATTTATTTGCTTCAATAGCCCGCCGTTCCCCCTCGCGCTCACACCGTCCGGCGCTTTCTTGCTGCTGGCTTTTCTCATTGCGTTCAAAAATTACTTTGATCAACGCCCTGCCCAACACCAGCCCGCGCCAGAACCCGAACCCGCGGGCAGCAAGCGGGTGCGTGTTACGGGTCAGGTGTAAGCAAACGGACTGTAGGCAGCCACCATGAACCAACAAAAACGCATCCAGATTTTCGAGCGCCTGCGCGCCGCTAACCCCGAGCCCACCACGGAGCTCGTTTACACCTCACCTTTTGAATTATTGGTGGCGGTCATGTTGTCGGCGCAGGCTACGGATGTCAGCGTCAACAAAGCCACCGCCAAACTGTTCCCCGCCGCCAACACGCCAAAGGCTATTTATGCGCTGGGTGTCGATAAACTGAAGGCATACATCAAGACCATTGGCCTTTTCAACACCAAGGCCGAAAACCTGATCAAGACCTGCAAAATTTTGATCGATCAGTACGATTCCAAAGTGCCAGATACGCGCGACGCCCTACAAGCCCTGCCCGGCGTGGGCCGCAAAACCGCCAACGTAATCCTCAACACCGCGTTCCACCAAAAGACAATGGCGGTGGATACACACATCTTCCGCGTCAGTAATCGCATTGGTTTAGCGCCGGGCAAGAATGTATTGGAAGTGGAGAAAAAGTTATTAAAAGTAGTGCCCGATGAATTTCTGCTCGACGCCCACCACTGGCTGATTCTGCATGGCCGCTATACCTGCCTCGCCCGCAAACCGCGCTGCGGTAGTTGCGTGATTGAGGATTTGTGTGAGTACAAGGATAAAACGGAGGAGTGACCATATATACGCTATAAGAAATGATTCGTAGAGAAATTTATCTAAGGACGAAAACTAAAATAAAAATCAAGCTCTAATTTGTCATTTCCAACTTTTTTACCTACCCTAACAGTGAATGCCTTAACCTCATTAGCATCCCCTATAAACTCCGGCCCTGTACTCCCTGCAGCCAAGACTTGCGGATTTTTTATCCATTCATCAACATTACTTGGCGAGACATTAAAAGACACATACCAAACATCCGTAAACCCTCTCGGCAACTGGCTTTCTTTCTCTCTTGCTACCACGACCACATCACTTACGATATAGCTTTCCGTATAACAGAAACCCTGGCGAGATGAGTCGTATGCTGATCTTCCCTGCTCCGTCATATCATATGAGCCGTCTGTATTCTCTTTGATAAATCCTATAGCGGCAAATGCTTGAATATTTCGCTGATTATTATTCACAACCGATTGTGAAATCGGGAAATTACTGAAAAATCCTGAAGTGCATCCTTTTTGATCTATTTCATCTAAAAGCACTACTCGAATTTCTTCTTCCGTTGGTTTGCCGCCAAAGCCACAAGCAACAAGCCCAATAGACAACAATGCCATCAATACAAGTTTTTTCATTCTCACCTCTACGATCTCAGTCAAGCCTGATGACTGAATTGGATTGAGCGTGTAATTACGTCTCTGTCCCTTAGCCTCAAAGCCCTTTCCTATTATTGGTATTTGTCCCTGTTTTGGGAACAAACAAATCATGTTCCTACAATCGGAACATGTCAACTACTCTGCATTCATCAGAAAATCAAAGGCTTACTGCATGGCTGAAGCGCCAGCGGGAAGAAGCTGGTTTGACTATGCGAGAGTTGGCGGAAAGGTTGGGAGTCCCGCACACCTTCGTGGCGAAAGTGGAGCAAAAGGAGCGGCGGCTGGATGTGGTTGAGTTCGTGAGCTATTGCCACGCTCTTGGTGTTTCAGCGGTGGATGGTATAGGCGTTATTGAGGGGAAAACCAAGTGATAGCTAAGCCCAGCGCCGAGCATACATATTGCTCTATCTTCGTTTTCTCCCTCTGTCATTCTGCGCGGAGCGAAGCGCAGTCGCAGAATCCATCAAAGCCACGCGCCCCAACCAACATCGCGTGGATTCCGCGACTACGCGCGGAATGACAGTATGTAGTTGCCTTATCTATCAAGTCCCCTCCACCACCCTCGGTATAAAAAGAACCTCCAGTTCAAATCGCCTGCCCTTCCAGCACACGATCCAGCTCGCGCAAATTGGCGCGTACGGCTTCCATGCTGGGGTTTACTTCCAGCGCGGCATTGAAGGCGCTGCGGGCTTGGAAGTATTCGCCGAGGGCGACGTGGACCAGGCCGAGGCCGGAGAGGGCGCCGAAGTGGTAGGGTTCGAGTTTGAGGACTTGGTCGATGTCGGCTTTGGAGGCGGCGTAGTTGCCTAATAAGTAGTGCAGCGTGGCGCGGCGGTTCCAGGCTTCGGCGAAATCGGGCTCTTGCGCGATCAGTTGGCTGAAGGTGGCGACGGCGGCTTCGAGGGCGCCGCTGCTTTCTTGCGCCAAGCCTTGCGCCATCAGGCGCGCGGCGGCGGGGTCGTCGTGTTGAACCCACAGGTTCCAGATGCGCGCTTCGATTGGCGCGGCGGTGATAGGGTCGCGGGTGTTTTGCAGGGCGGTGAAAAGATCGGCGAGTTCGGGTGCGTTCTGGTCGGCGTGTAGAACGCCGCTGAGGCAGCAGAGGGCGAGAAGTGATAACAAATGTTTCATTCAAAATCCTCCTGGCGTTTGGCTATTTTGGTTTATTTATTCTATAAAGTTCCGCGCTGGCGGTGGCCGCGACATGCGTAGGTTGGGCTGAGCGCAGCGAAGCCCAACACAGCCCAACAGCGGTGATTCGCCAATGTTGGGCTTCGCTGCGCTCAGCCCAACCTACTCCTATTTTAATCAGAAATCCTCAATCCTTTTTCGGCGCTTCCAAAGTCGGCACGTTACCACCGCTCTTACCAATGCTGAGCAGACCCGCGCCGGTATATAAAGCCAGTTTATCGCGGGTATCGACGATGTCGAGATTGCGCATGGTGAGCTGGCCGATGCGGTCGGCGGAGGTGAACATGGAGTCGCCTTTTTCCATCGTCAACCGTTCGGGGTGATAGGTGAGGTTGGGGCTGTCGGTATTGAGGATGGAATAGTCGTTGCCGCGGCGCAATTCCAGCGTCACTTCGCCAGTGATGGCGGAGG
>JAITMI010000385.1 GCA_031277435.1 Pseudomonadales bacterium | reverse complement strand
CGTGTTCTTCGAGGCTGGCGACGAGTTTGGGGCCTTCGGTGGCTTTTACCGAGATGAAGTTTTCGATGCTCATGGTGTCGAGCACCTGGCCGCCGAAATTCTCGGCGACGATGCCGGTGTGCAAACCTTTGCGCGCGGCGTAAATAGCGGCGGCGGCGCCAGCGGGGCCTGCGCCCACCACCAGCATGTCGAAGGGCGCTTTGTGCGATAGTTCCGCGCTGGCGGCGGCGTGCGCGCGGCCATCGAGTTTGCGCAGGATGTCGCCAAGGCCGATGCGGCCCTGCGAGAAAGGCTTGCCGTTGAGGTATACCGTGGGCACGGCGAGGATGTTGTTGGCGGCGATTTCGTTCTGGAACAAGGCGCCGTCGATCATCACGGTGCTGACGGCGGGGTTCACCGCGGCCATGACGTTGAGCGCCTGCACCACGTCGGGGCAGGTTTGGCAACTGAGCGATACATAAATGTCGAAGCGGAATTCGCCGCTGAGATTGCTAGCCTGGGCCAACAGGGCCGCGTCGGTTTTCGGCGGGTGGCCGCCGCTATGCAAGAGCGCCAGCACCAATGAGGTGAATTCGTGACCATTCGGTACGCCAGCGAAGCTGATGGAGGTGCCGCGGCTGGGAGAACGCAGCGTCAATAATGGGCGGCGCTCGCTAGCGGCGCGGGTTTCATGCAGGCTGAGTTTGGCGGACAGGCTCAGCAAATCCTCGGCCAGTTCGCGTAATTCGCCGCTTGCGGCATCGTCGCCGAGGTTCAGGTGTAGCTCTACGGCTTCAGGCATTTGCGCCAGCAGGGCTTGCAGTTGTTGTCGCAGATCAGGGGTCAGCATGAGGGTTTCCTTTGGCAAGTGCGTGTTTGGACTTTTGATTCCAATAAGGCGCTGAAAGGGCCCGGCCAGCCTCGTGGGCTGGCCGGGAGGCCGGGCGATCTTTTAGATCTTACCGACCAAGTCCAGCGAGGGTTTGAGCGTTTGCGCGCCCGGTTTCCAGGCGGCGGGGCAGACTTCGCCGTCGTGTTCGGCGACGTATTGCGCGGCCTGAATCTTGCGCAGCAATTCTTGCGCGCTGCGGCCAATGCCGAGGTCGTGCACTTCCGCCACCTTGATTTCGCCTTCGGGGTTGATGACGAAACTGCCGCGCAGCGCCAAGCCTTCGTCTTCGATCATCACGCCGAAGTTGCGCGTGATGCGGCCGGTGGGATCGCCGATCATCGGGAAGCGAATTTTCTTGATGGCGGGGCTCGCGTCTTGCCAGGCTTTGTGGGTGAAGTGGGTGTCGGTGGATACCGAGTAGATTTCCACGCCTAGTTTCTGGAATTCTTCGTAATGGTCGGCGAGGTCTTCCAGCTCGGTCGGGCAGACGAAGGTGAAGTCAGCCGGGTAGAAGAACACCACGCTCCATTTGCCCTTGAGGTTGGCGTCGGACACTTTGACGTCCTTGCCGTTGTGATAGGCGGTGGCGGTGAAGGGTTGTACTTTGGTGTTGATCAGTGAACTCATGTCGCGTCTCCGTGAGTCAGGGGGTGAAAAACTTGACGCGGCGAATCTTAGTGAGTGTGATGCGATAGGTTAAATTGGTTGAATTTATCTTTTTGATAGGTTTTGACTATTTATTGGGCCTGGCCTCGTACCTTCTGGGCTACAGCCAATCTGTAGGGGCAGACCCCCGTGTCTGCCCATTGTCCCGTGGCATCCGTCAGCATGGGCAGGCACGGGGGCCTGCCCCTACACGAACCAAGCCGCGAGCGTTTGAAGGAAACTCAATGCCGCAGCTTTTTACGCAACTTGAGATTGAGCATTTCCACGAACACCGAGAAGGCCATGGCGAAATAGATATACGCCTTCGGCACATGCACGTCGAAGCCTTCCACGATCAGCGTGAGGCCGATCATCATCAAGAAGGCCAAGGCGAGCATTTTCAGCGTGGGATGCTGGTCGATGAATTCGCCGATGGTGCGCGCCGCCAGCAGCATCACGCATACGGCGATGATGATGGCGATCGACATGATGGCAAGCTCCTGCACCAGGCCCACGGCGGTGATTACCGAATCGAGCGAAAACACGATGTCGATGATGCCGATCTGAATCACGGTGCCGAGCAGGCTTTCCATCACCTTGGCGCTGGCCACGCCTTCGCCGGTGTGCTCATCGGTTTCCAGCGAGGTGTGGATTTCCTTGGTGGATTTGGCCAAGAGGAACAGGCCGCCGAGGATCAGCACCAGGTCGCGCCCGGAAATTTCCTCGGTGAGTACGGTAAAGAGTGGGGCGGTAAGCCGGCTGAGCCAGGACAGGCTGAACAAGAGCCCCAAGCGCGTGATCAGCGCGAAGCCAATGCCCAAACGCCGCGCCAATTCGCGCTTTTCGGGCGGCTGGCGGCTGACCAGGATCGAGATGAAGATGATGTTGTCGATGCCCAGAACGATTTCCAAGGCCACCAGGGTGCTGAGGGCGATCCAGGCTTCGGGACTGGCGATCCAATCGAACATAAGAGGGCTTCCGTTTTAACAAAGCGGCGAATGCTAGTCGGTTCGGCGCTTTAACGCCACAGTCTTTGCGTCAGTGCCCCTCACACAACTGCAACCAATGCCCCAGTGCCGCGCTGCGGTATTTCTGGCGGTGAGTGATGAGGTAAAAGCCGCGGCGGAAGTCGCGTTCAGGCGCCGTCAGCGCCACGATGTCGCCGCGCGCAAGGTAGGGCGCCAGCGATAATTGCGACAAACAGCCCAAGCCCATGTTCGCCATCACCGCCTGGATGATGGCTTCGTTGTGCTGTAATTGCAGCTCCAGGCGCAGGTGGGGCAGGAGGTCGTACATCACGCGGTCGAAGGTCTGGCGCGTACCTGAGCCGCTTTCGCGCAGAATCCAGCCCTGGCTGAGCAAATCCTGTTCGCTGAGCCGTTTGCGCGTGGCGAAGGGATGGTCGGGCGCGCAGAAAATCCGCAGGCTGTCCTCGCGCCAATGGGTGATTTCGAGCGCGGGATTGTTGATTTCTCCTTCGATCATGCCTACATCCAGCTCGAAATTGGCCACCATCTGGCTGATACGTTCCGTATTGGCGATTTCCAGGCTGATCTGGCTGCCGGGGTAATGGCGGCGGTATTGCTGGATCAAAGGAATGCACAGCGCGTTGCCGATGCTGAGCGTGGCGCCAACCCGCAGCGCGCCGATACCGGTGTGCTGGCGCAGCGCGTCTTCGAGTTCCTGGGCGCGGCTGAGGAGCGCCTCGGCCTGCGCCAGCACCAGGCGGCCATTGTCGTTCAGTTGCAGGCGCTTGCCGACGCGGTCGAAGAGTTGCAAATCGAATTGGTGCTCCAGCTCGCGCAGCGAATCGCTGGCGGCGGATTGCGACAGCGACAGGGTTTGCGCCGCGCGGCTGAGGTTTTCCAGACGGGCGGTGGCGAGGAACACTTCCAACTGGCGCAGGGTGAAACGCATGGCTTGTCTCATATCGGGCGATTCGGATAAATAAAGATAAATATCCGTTAATGCCAATATACGACGATGCGGCTAAAATACGCCACCTACAATTGAGGAGCTTGCCATGAGCAGCAAATACCAACAGGAAACCGTCACCAGCGTACACCACTGGAACGACACCCTGTTCAGCTTCACCACCACCCGTGATCCGGGTTTCCGTTACAAAAACGGCTTTTTCACTATGATTGGCCTCGAAATCGACCACAAGCCGCTGGTACGCGCCTACAGCATGGTGAGCGCGAATTACGAAGATCAGCTCGAATTTTTCTCGATCAAGGTGCAGGACGGCGCGCTGACCTCGCGTCTGCAACACCTCAAAGTGGGCGATAAAGTCCTGGTCGGCGCCAAACCCACCGGCACTTTGGTGGCGGAAAACCTGCTGGCCGGCAAGTACCTCTATTTGATCGGCACCGGCACTGGCCTCGCGCCTTTCATGAGTATCATCAAGGATCCGGAAGTGTACGATCTGTACGACAAGGTGATCCTGGTGCACGGCGTGCGCTTCATCAGCGAGTTGGCCTATCAGGATTTCATCTCCCGCGAATTGCCCGAACACGAATTTCTGGGCGATATCGTGCGCGAAAAACTACTCTATTACCCCACCGTGACCCGCGAACCCTATCGCCATACTGGCCGTGTCACCGATCTTTTGCTGACTGGCAAAATTCAAAAAGACCTCGGCCTGAGCCCGCTAAGCGTCGAAAACGACCGCTTCATGCTCTGCGGCAGCCCCTCCATGCTCAAGGACGTATGCCGCCTGCTCAACGGCATGGGCTACACCGAAGCCCGCCACGGCGATCAAGGCCATTATGTGGTGGAACGGGCGTTCGTGGAGTGAGGCAGCCAGCATGGCCATCTTGAAAAAATAGCACTAAGTGCTACATTGCGCCCATGAGCAATGCCGGGAAAATCTCGCGGGTATTCAAGACTGCCTGGTTTACCAAGGCGGCGCGTAAGGCGAGTGTTTCAGACGATGAGCTATGCACGGCGATTCGTGAAGTGATGCGGGGGCAGGCGATTGATCTTGGCGGCGGCGTATTCAAGAAACGTCTCGACAAAAACCGGCGGCGTAGCATTATCCTCGCCAAAAGTGACCGTTTTTGGGTTTATGAATATCTGTTCGCCAAGCAAGACCGCGACAATATCGATGATGAGGAATTGACCAGCTTTCGTAAACTTGCCAAGTCCTACGCGGGATTGAGCCATTGGCAATTGGATCGGCTGTTGCAAGACGGAGATTTCGTGGAGATTTGTCATGGGCACTAAGCGGAAATTCAAAAGTGATGCCTTCGAAGCCATCCATTCGTCAGCGTCGGCCTTGCTCAAAGCCGGCGCGATCGACAAAGCCACCATGCGCGATTTCGATGAAAGCTGCCTGAGCAAGTCGCCGTTGATCGCACCGCATGACATCAAACGGCTGCGCGAACGCAACAAGGTCAGCCAGCCAGTGTTCGCGCGCTATCTCAATACCAGTGAAAGTACCGTTGAAAAATGGGAA
>JAITMI010000262.1 GCA_031277435.1 Pseudomonadales bacterium | reverse complement strand
CAAGGTGAAGCGATCGTTGAAATGCCAGTTGGCCTGCGCGAACACCGCGCCGCTTTGGTTGAGAATGTCCTGATAGCCCGCGTTGCTGGCGGTGTACACCTTCAAGCCGGAGGCGGAATTGCGTAACAGCGAAGGGCCGCCGCTGACGCTGCCATCGGCGTTCACCGGCACGTCGAGCCGTCCGTATTGCGCGTTGCTGGCGAACCAGGCGCCGGCATCGGGGCCGTAAAACTGCTGATATTCGGCCACGTTGTGCACGCGCAGAAAATACAAACCCGCCTGATAATCCACGAAACCGCCGGTATCGGAACTGAGGCGGAATTCTTGACTGGCTTGGCGATAATCATTCCAGTAACCGCCGGAGTTGAGCTGAATGGTCCAGGGCGTGCCTTCGTCGTTCATGGCGTTGAAGTGGTAGTCCTGGTAGGCGCTGATCGAGGTCAGGCTGAAGGGGCCAACATTATCCCAATTCACTTCCAAGATGCCGCCGTTGCTGCCGGTAACCAGGCCGCGCGCGGCTTCGTTTTCCACCCAGTCGCCGTGATCGTTGGCGTCGCCACTGCTGCCGTAGAAAAAGTTGCCGCCCAAGGTATAGCTCTCGCGCTGCGTAAAATAAGGCCGCCGCAAACGCCCGGCGTCGTCAAGCGAATTGTTCGGATCGCCGTTGGCGTAAGTGGCCGGAGTCGGCAGGTTGATGGTGCGGCCATTGGTGGTTTCACCCGCGCGCGGCGTCTTGCTGATCTGCGCGCGCACGCTCAAATCCTCCGTCGGCGTAAACAGCAATTGCAGGCGGCCCGACAAGCGGTCTTTATTTTGGTACGTTACGTCAGGATTGAAACGGTTGACCAGCGAGCCCTCGCCTTTTTGCGCGGTGAAGGAACCGCGCCAGGCCAAAAGATCATCGATCACCGCGCCGCCGAGCGCGGCGCGCGCGATCACCGTGTCGCGCTCGCCGATCGACAATTGCAGATCGGCGCTAGGGTCGAAACTGGGGCGGCGGGTGGTGACGTTGACCACGCCCACGCTGGCGTTTTTGCCCAGCAAGGTACCTTGCGGGCCGCGCGCCACTTCCACGGTTTCAACATCATAAAAGTCGAAACTGCTGATCAGCGCGTTGTAAGCATAACTGACGCCATCGACGATGATGCCGACGCTAGGGTCCTGCGCTTCCGTCTGCCCCTGCTTGCCGATGCCGCGGATCGACAAACTGCTGGTGCGCTGATTGCCCTGGTTCCAGGTGATGTTGGCGGTGCGCAATACCAGTGAATTGATGTCGTTGGCGAGCAGGCGGTCGATCTCCGCGCCTTGCACTACCGACACCGAAATCGGCACTTCCTGCTGACTTTCGAGCCGGTTGCGTGAATGCACCACCAGTATTTCATCGATGCCGAGCGGCGGCTGCGCCAGCGCGTCATGCGCTGAACTCAAGGCCAGCGCCATCAACGTTATTTTGAACAGCACGCCCTTGTGGTTTTTGCCCAGCGCCGCTTTGGTGGCGCCGTGTTTCGGCAATGACTTTGGCTCATGGATAGCGTGTTTCGCGCGCATTTTTGCAACTCCTGAAGTGCAATGTTAAAGAATTTGCCGTGCCAGGCTTTCTGTACCGTAAAGTTGTTAAAACGGATTTTTCCTGGCCGTGGTTTGCGCATAAGCACATTGCGTGCCAACTTTTGGCCAATTGCTTGAGAATGGCGGTTTTATTGCGCTCAGCATTGATTCCGCGCGGCCTTGACGCGCCGCGCGGAGACGCTGATGGCCGCAACCCGACGCTCACTCGCGCATATACCAGTTTCTCTTGTTGCTTTTTGCGCAGCGCTGGCGCGAATTATTGTTGCTTATCAAACAGCCGCCTGGTGCCAGTGCGCGGCGGCGGCGCGGTCCAGGCGCGAAGCGCCGTGTATACACCAGAAATAGCGGGGTAAAACGCCCTTTTTCTTGTTTGTTTTTCTTTCTCCTCAACTTGGCACGGCCATTGCATTGCACTACCCGCTGCTCGACCACAATGCCAATAGCTACTCACACAGAAAGGTTTTGGAGATACCCATGAAGAGAAACAAATTACGGCTGGCGATAAGCGCCGCCACGCTGCTTACTATTACCCTGTTCGTGCGCGTCAACGCGCAGGAAGGCGCTGCTACCGCGTTGGCGAGCACCAGCGCCGCCGTGTCGCGTCCCGCGTCGGACCACTGGTCTTATCAGGCCGTCGTCAAGCCGGCGGTGCCCGAAGTCGTCAATCAGGCGTGGGTGCGCACGCCGGTGGACGCCTTCATCGCTAAACAATTGGAAGACAAGGGCCTGACGCCCTCGCCCGACGCCGATAAGGCCACGCTGGCGCGCCGCCTCAGCCTGGATTTGCTGGGGATAATTCCCGCGCCGGAGACGGTCGCGGCCTTCGTGAACGATGAGTCACCAGACACTTATGAAAAGCTGGTCGAATCCTTCTTGGATTCACCGCAATACGGCGAACGTCAAGCGCGCAAATGGCTCGATCTGGCGCGTTACGCCGACAGCAGCGGGTTTCAGAACGATAACGACCGTTTGAATATGTGGCGTTACCGCGACTACGTCGTCGATGCCTTCAACAGCGACAAGCCTTACGACCGTTTCATTCAAGAACAGTTGGCGGGCGATGAACTTTGGCCCGGCGACGAAGACGCACTGATCGCCACCGGCTTCATGGCGCAGTACGCCGACAACAGCAACTCGCGCGACATGGTGCAGCGGCATTATCAAATCGTCACCGACATTACTGACACGGTGGGCGAAGTGGTTTTAGGCACTACGTTCAAATGCGCGCGCTGCCACGACCATAAGTTCGACAGCATCACGCAGCAGGATTACTACTCCTTGCAGTCGTTCTTCGCCAACATCAGCAACAGCGATGACATTCCGGTGACCCAGCCCACCGTGTGGGATGTGGCCTTCAATGAAGCGCAAGAGAAATACTCGGAAGCGACGCGCGACATCAACGCCAGAATCGACGCCGTGATCGATCTCGACCGCGACGAGGCGCTGAAATACCACAAGGAGCGTTACCTGACCGACACGCGCGACGCGATCTTCAAACCGGAATCCGAATGGACGCCGCTGGACCGCTGGATCAATCACCGCCTGGATGCCGTCACTAATCGCGGCGCCTTGATCAATTATTTCGAGGAACGCGCGCGCAGCGCCGACCCCGCGTTCCACAGTGATTGGCACGCGGAAAAACTGGCGGAAATCGAAGCGATTCAAGCGGAATTGAAGCCGTTTAACGCGCTGAAACCGGCGCCGGAATTGGGCTCCAACCAGATCACCGCCATGACCGAGCTGGGCCACAAGGATGCGCCGCCCTCTTATGTCTTGTTTGGCGGCGATCACCTGCGCCCTCTGGAGGAAGTACAGCCAGCCTTTCCGCCAGCGATGACCAGCGCCACGCCGCAAATTCCCGATCTGGATTTTTCCTCGGGCCGCCGCGCCGCGTTGGCACAGTGGCTGACCAGCGCCGATAACCCCTTGACCGCGCGCGTCTACGTCAACCGCGTGTGGGATGAGTATTTTGGCCGCGGCATTGTCGAAACCGTGAGCGATTTCGGCAAGGCTGGCGCTAAACCGTCCAATCAAGAACTCTTGGATTATCTGGCGGCGAGCTTCATCGAAAGCGGCTGGGACATCAAGGAACTGCACCGCGCCATCGTGCTGTCGAGCGTTTATC
>JAITMI010000202.1 GCA_031277435.1 Pseudomonadales bacterium | reverse complement strand
GTCCAGCTTTTGAACACGCCGCGTTTTTCCGTCACCGCCAGGGAATGAATCAGCGCCGTGCCCGCCAGCCAGGGCATGAAGCTGGCGTTTTCGGATGGATCCCAGAACCACCAGCCGCCCCAGCCCAATTCGTAATAAGCCCACCAGGAACCGAGCGCGATGCCGATGGTGAGGAAGGCCCAGGCGGCATTGGTCCAGGGCCGCGTCCAGCGCGCCCAGGCGGCGTCGAGACGGCCGGTCAATAATGCCGCGATGGCGAAGGCGAAGGCCACGGAAAAACCCACGTAACCCATGTACAGAAATGGCGGATGCACGATGAGACCAAAGTCCTGTAGCAGCGGATTGAGATCGACGCCTTCGCTGGGCGTATTCAAGAGCAAGCGTTCAAAAGGGTTTGAGGTGGCGAGCATGAAGAGCAGAAAACCCACCGCCACCAAGCCCATTACCGCCAATACTCGCGCCAGAATATCGAGCGGCAGGTTGCGGCTGAGCAGGCTCACGGCGTAGCTCCAGGTTGCCAGAATCAAGACCCACAAGAGCAGCGAGCCTTCGTGCGCGCCCCACACGGCGGAGAATTTGTAATAAACGGGCAATAACGAATTGGAATTGCGCGACACGTAGGCCACGGAGAAATCGTCATGCAAAAAAGCATAAGCGAGGCAGCCGAAGCTGAGCAGCATGAACACCCACACGCCGGCGGAAAGCGGACGGCACAGTTTCATCCACTGCTCATTGCCAAGCTGCGCGCCCACGAGCGGAAATACCGCCTGCAAGCCGGCCAGACACAGGGCCAGGATCAGCGCGAAATGACCAAGTTCCGGAATCATGGGGCGACCCCTTCAGCTTTCTTTTGTTCGGCGGCGTCCAGCGCGGCTTTCACTTCCGCCGACATGTAGTTTTCGTCGTGCTTGGCCATGATCTGCCGCGCCTGGAACACGCCGCCCTCATCGACGAAACCTTCGGCCACCACGCCCTGCCCTTCGCGGAAAAGATCGGGCAGCACGCCGTCGTAAACTACCGGGATATCGACGTTGTAATCGGTGGTGAGGAATTCGATGCGGGTGCCTTCGAGCCCTTCGCGCACCAGCGAGCCGGTTTTTACCATGCCGCCGATGCGGATGTTCTGATTGGGCCGCACCTTGCCTTCGGCGATTTCGGTGGGCGTGAAGAACACGTTGAGCCCTTCGTTGAAGGCCACTAGTACCAGCCCCACCGCCACCGCCGCGCCCAGCACGATGCTGAGCACGATCCACAATTTTTGTTTGCGAAGATCACGCATTTTGCTTCACTCCCTCACCGGCGGCGCGGCGTTTTGTTCGCGTACTTGCCGCGCGCGCAGCAGTTTCATCAGTTTGCGCCGCGCCAAGCGCGGCTGAATCAGGTTCCAGAACATGACGGCGAAGAAAAATCCGTAAGCCATCCACACGTAGAAGGCGTAGCCGCTCATGGCGAAAAAATCGGCGACGCTATCAAATTGAAACTCAGGCACGGCGCGGCTCCCCTTGTACCAAGTCCTGCACCCATTGCGCGCGGCGTTCGCGCCAGAGAATTTCGTTGCGCGTGCGCAGGATTACCAGCAGGAACACTAAACCGATCAAACCAAAACCGGTGAAAAAAACCGGAATCCAAATCTCCGGCGGATTGGCGCCGGTGGCGCTGCCCCCCAGATCGCTTGGCGGCTGATGCAGCGTATTCCACCACTGCGCGGCGTAATAAATGATCGGCAAATTGACCACTCCGACCAAGGTCAAGACGGAGGCGGCCTTGGAGCCGGAGGTTTCGGAATCGAAGGCGGAACGCAGCGCGATCACGCCGATATAAATGAAGAACAAAATCAGCATGGCGGTGAGTTTGGCGTCCCAGATCCAGTACACGCCCCAGGTTGGCTTGCCCCAGAAAGAGCCGGTAACGAGCCCCACCGCGCAATAACTGGCGCCCACCCAGGCGCAGGATTTGGCCACCATGTCGGCGAGTTTGAGATTCCAGATCATGTGCATCGCGGCCATCGCCGCCATCATCGCGTAAACCCACATCGCGCCCAGCGCCGTTGGTACGTGGATATAAATGATGCGGTAGTTATCCTTCATCTGATAATCCGGCGGCGCGAAACCGAGACCCCACACTAGCCCCACAATGAGCAGGAAATAGGTAACGCCGCGCAACCAGGGCAGAAAGACCGTGGTCATGTCATAGAAATATCTGGGAGAACCCAGTTTGTATAGCCACTGCCACATGAGAATCGAAGAAATCTTGTCAGTTAATGCTGATGCGCAGCGCGGCTCCGATCGCCAAGGGCGCCAGGCTCAAAGCCAGCACCAATAGCGCGCCAAGCAGCGCCACGAGCCCTGTGTACGGCAGGCCGGCGAGCGCCGTCTGCACCATTCCCGCGCCGAACACCAGCACTGGAATCGAGAGCGGCAATACTAGCACAGCGAGCAGCAAACCACCGCGCCCGAGGCCCACCGTGAGCGCCATGCCGATGGCGCCGATCAGGGTGAGCGTGGGCGTGCCCAATAACAGGCCGATCATCAGCGGCGCGTAGGCGTCTTGCGGCAAGGCCAGCATCAGCGCCAAGAGCGGCGACAGCAATACCAGCGGCAGGCCGCTGAGCAGCCAATGCCCGGCCACTTTGGCGAGCAGATGAAAATACAAGGGCTGCGGCGACAATAAGAGTTGTTCTAGGCTGCCGTCTTCGTAATCGCCGCGGAACAGGCTTTCCATCGACAGCATCACCGCCAAGAGCGCCGTCACCCACACCACGCCAGCGGCAATGCCGCTGAGATAGGCCGGGTCGCTGTCGCCCCCGAGCGGGAACAGCGACACCGCGATCACGAAAAACATCAGCGGGTTGACGATGTCGCCCGGATTGCGCCACAGGATCAAGAGTTCGCGCGTGAAGGTGGCGCGCAGGCTGCCGAACACGCCCAGGCTGTAGCGGCTCATGCGCGAGTCTCCCGCGGGGCATCGAGGTCGATGCGTTGCAGCTCGCAGTCGAGCCGCAGTTGATGATGCGTGGTCAACAGCACCGCGCCGCCCGCGCGCGCCTTGGCCGCCACCTGCCGTTCCAGCGCGGCGACGCCAAAGCGGTCAAGCGCGGTGAAGGGCTCATCGAGAATCCATAGGGATGCTGGCGAAAGCGCCAGCCGCGCCAGGCTGACGCGCCGCTGCTGCCCCGCCGACAGATGCCGGCAAGGCACTTCCTCATAACCGCGCAACCCCTGCTCAGCCAAGGCCGCCATGATCGCCGCGTCATCGGCGAAACCAGACACGGCGCAGAACCAGCGCAGGTTTTGCAGCGGCGTCAGCGTCTTGTTGATGGCGGGGCTGTGGCCGAGGTAGAACACGCCGGCGCGAAATTCCTCCACCTGGCGGCGCACCGGCTCGCCTTGCCAGAGGATGTCGCCTTCGTAGTCGTGATTGAGGCCGCAGAGAATGCGCAATAGCGTGGTCTTGCCGCTGCCGTTCGCCCCCTGCAATTGCCACACTTCGCCCAGCTTTATAGTGAAGCTGAGGTCGCTGAACAGCACGCGCTCGTCCCGTTCACAATGCAAGGCGTTGACGCTGAGCATGGCGGTTTGGCTTGCCTCACGGTTTGGGCGGCGTCACGCCGGTCTGGCCCATGTACTTGCCGGCGCGGTCGCGGTAGCTCACGTCGCACATTTCATCGGCCTCGAAAAACAGCATCTGCGCCACGCCTTCATTGGCGTAAATCTTGGCCGGCAGCGGCGTGGTGTTGGAGAACTCCAGCGTCACATGCCCCTCCCATTCGGGTTCGAGCGGGGTGACGTTGACGATGATGCCGCAGCGCGCGTAAGTGCTCTTGCCCAGGCAGACCGTCAACACGTTGCGCGGGATGCGGAAGTATTCCACCGTGCGCGCCAGGGCGAAGGAATTGGGCGGAATGATGCAGTAATCTTCGGTAATGCTGACGAAACTGGTGGGATCGAAGTTCTTCGGATCGACCACGTTAGTGGTATGCACGTTGGTGAAAATCTTGAATTCGTTGGCGCAGCGCACATCGTAACCGTAGCTGGAGGTGCCGTAGGAAATCACCTTGCGCCCATCGATCTGGCGCACCTGATTGGGCTCGAAGGGGCTGAGCAGGCCGTGCTCGCGGGCCATGCGGCGGATCCAATGGTCTGACTTGATGCTCATGCGCCTGCCTTGAATGCGTAAATGCGTATAAAAAGGTGCTGAAAACGGTATTGGCTTGAAAGCCGCACGGCCCTATACGGGTCCGCGATTTGGTCTATAATGCGCCGCGTTTTTGGGCCGGCAAAGATAGCACACTTGCGCGGCCATCATGGAAGCTGCTTTGGGCGCAGCTTGTAAACCCCAAAGGCATAAGCCCCAAAAGAGAGAGACGGTTAAGTCCGGATTCATCCTCCCCGGCTATCGTTCCCCACCACGTCAACCCACGTAGGAGTAATGTAATGAAGTTGCAAACCATCCTGTCCGCCGCCGCTCTGGCTGCTCTCGCCTCCACTGGCGCCCTGGCTCAAGGCGGCGACCCGGCCAAAGGCCAGGCGCTGTTCGCCACCTGCGCCGCCTGCCACGGCGCCAACGCCGAAGGCATGGAAGCGCTGAACGCGCCCAAACTGTCCGGCCAGGAAGATTGGTACATCATCCGTCAACTGCAAAACTTCAAGAGCGGCGTCCGCGGCACCAACCCCCGCGATACCTACGGCATGCAGATGGCCCCGATGGCGCAGATCCTGCCCGACGACCAGGCCATGGCCGACGTAGCCGCTTACATCAAGACGCTGCCGCAGCAGTAAGGCTGAATTCGCGGCAGTACTCCAAAACCCCGGCTAGTCCGGGGTTTTTTGTGAGAGTTCGATATCGCCGCCGGAGCCTGCCGCCAGCCACTGTAGCCCCTTAGTCGTCAGGCGGTAGCGCTGTTTGCTGCTGCGGGGTTTATCGGGGAGGGTCATTTCGACCAAGCCGGAGGCGACACCTATTTGCTGGTACCGCGTGCGGAAGTGTTTCTCGTCCTTCAGCCCAAGCAGCGCCATGATCTGCTCCCGGCTCATTTCGCCTTTCAGAATAGCCAACATCCGCGCGACTTCGGGGGTGACTTCGGGGGTGACTTC
>JAITMI010000128.1 GCA_031277435.1 Pseudomonadales bacterium | reverse complement strand
TCGCTCCCCCTCTCCCTAACCCTCTCCCCCAAGGGGGAGAGGGAAAAACGGTTTTACACGTAAAGCACATATCGCAATAAAGAAGATTGCAGTATAAACGCTCCGTCAGGGGCATCTTGCACATAACTTGTCAGCGGAGGGTTTATGTTAGGCGACATTAAAGAAATAAAACAAAACTGGTCGATAGTGGCGATCGCATTCGTGCTGATCTTCTTTGCTTTCGGCGTTCCAACCTATTCGCTGCCGTATATGTATACGCCGGCAATGGAAGAGTTCGGCTGGACCAATACGCAGGTGCAGTTGATTTCGTCCGCCAAGTTCCTGGTGGGCGCGGGCGCCGCGCTGGGCATGGGCATCATGGTGGATTTGCTCGGCAGCCGCGTGGCGGTGTTGATCGGTACCGTCAGCGGCGGCGTAGCCTTGGCGCTGTTTCTCGGCGCTACTAACCTGCCGGTCTATTATCTTGCGGGCGCCATGCTGGGCTTGTCGGCTTCCTCAATCGTGGCGGCAATGAAGATCGTCATCTCGCGCTTGTTCACGATTCATCAAGGTTTGGCGATGGGCGTGGTGCTCAGTGGTACGAGCATGGGCAGCGTAGTGATGGGTCCGATATGGGCTCCTTTGCTGGAGGCTGGTTATAACTGGCGCGTCATCGCGGCGATGATGAGTTTGGGCGCGCTGTTGATCGCGACGCCGCTGTGGCTGATTTTCATGGCGCGCACCGGGGCGATGCAGGACAACCTGCGCGCGAAAGCGGTAGTGGAAGCTGGTCAGCCGGGCATGTGGCAGCACTTTCTGCAAATCAGCAAGGAAAAGGGCTTTTGGTTCATCGCCATTGGCATATTCCTGACTTCCGCGGTGGATCAGGCGCTGATGCAGAACTACGTCAACTTCCTGCGCGTCGATAAAGGTATCGTATTGAGCTCGCTCGCGTGGGCGACCATGTACCTTGGCATCATGGGCGTAGCAGCCAAAGTCGGTTCCGGCTGGTTCTACGATAATTTCTCGATCCGTGGCGTCCGCTTCACCTACATGCTGCTGGCGCTTTCGGTGCTGTTGGGCTTGCCGGTGGCGGGCGTTGGCCTGTCGCTGTTCATGTTCCTCACCGTGCGCGGCATTGCCCACGGCGGCATGATCGTGGAAGCGCCAATCATCACCAAACACTACCTTGGGCCGCACAACATGGGCATGACGATCGGGGTTATCTCGGTGTTCATCAACCTCGGTTTCGCTACGGGTCCGGCGGTGATGGGCATGTTTGTAGACCACTTCGGCAACTACAATATGTCCTTCGTTGTATTCGCGTTGTTGGCCTTCGTCGGCGGCTTGCTGCTGGTGCCAATCAAACCACGCTTCTGGATTCCGCCGAGCCAGCGCCGCAAGCAGGAACAGGAAGTGGGCGCGGCGAATTTGCAGCCCGCGAATGTGTGAACCTGGTTATTCAGCTTGAACAAAAAAGCGGCTTCGGCCGCTTTTTTGTTATTCACTACTCACACATATCCGCGTAAGGATTCCGTAGCGCCAGATCAATCGACGTGCCATAACCGCGCAGGCTGAGGGAGTTTTCGTTGAAGGTGATGTCGCCGCCGTCGCGCACGTCGTGGTCGTAGAAGTAGAGGGGGCGGGTTGGTTCTTCATTGCTGCGCTGGTGGTAGCGTTCGGCGGCCTCAAGCACGGCTTCGTTGGCTTTTTCCCACTGCGTGAGCGCGGCTTTGCCGTGGCGTTTTTGTAGCATCCGGCGCGCGATGTGCGGGGCCAGGATCGACGCGGTGGCGTTGTTGCCGCCAAAACCTTTGGAGTTGAGCAGTACGGCGTCGATGTTTTGCGCGCCCACTTCGCGGTGATCGAGGAGAATATCGAGGCCCTCGCGGTGTACGTCCTCGGCGATTTGCCCGGTGGTGAGAATCCCCGGAATGATGCCGTGCCGCCATACCCCGAGCGTCAGCGCCAATTGGTCGGCGCCAGCGGAGGCGATGGAGTGGCCGAGGTAGGATTTCAAGGCGGCGATGGGCCAGTTGCGGATGCCGAAATGGCGGGCGACTTCGCTGAAGATCGCCGATTCGGTGACGCGGTTTTGCGGCGTGCCGGTGCCGTGCGCTTGCACGAAACTGCGTTCGCGCAGGGCTTTTTCGCCCACTACCGCTTGCGTGCTGGCGGCGGCCTTGGCCATGGTGAGATAGTTGCCGACGCCGGGGCTGGCGATGGATTTCTTGAAGCCGTCGGCGTTGACGAACACGTCGTTCACCGCGCCGTGGATGTTGGCGCCCAGCTCCAGCGCCAGCGCGTCGTCGCACAGCACGATGAATTGCGCCGACTCGGCCAGCGTAAAACCGATGTTATTGCCGAAGGGGCGGCAGGCGCGGCGGTGGTCAGGTGCGGCGAGGCCATCAAGCGCCTTGAGCCCTTCATCGTCGGCCAGCGCGCCCATGTTGGCGAAGGCTTCGATGACGTCGGGCGTCAGCGGCGCTTCGGCGGCGCCCACCAGGGCCAGGCGGCAGCGCCCGCTTTGAATGTCTTTCACCGCCTGGCTGAGGTTGTAATGGAACGAGGCGCAGGCGCCCAGATTGGTGCCGGTGGCGCCGACGTTGCCGAGGATGTAAGCGTTGATGAAGTCCGCCGGCATTTCGCCAAAGCCCAGCGGCAATTGCTTGGAGGTGATCTTTTTGCCCAAGAGGCGCGCTTTGAGCAAGCCGCCGTAGCCGTCGTAGTCGAGCTGGTTGAGGCTGCTGCCGGCGTGGACGGTGATCTGATCCGGGGCCACTTTCTGGCGGATCAGTTCCCAGTCGAGGCCCAGCGCGTTGAGCGCGTCGGAAGCGGCGTACAAGGTCAACTGCAAGCCGCGCGGATGGCTGCGCGAGGGGTAGAGTTTCTCGGGCGTGAAACCGCTGGGCAATTGCCCGGCGCTGTTGACCGGGCTGGGGAAGGTATCGCGAATCAGCACGTCCAGCGCGCCGCTGACGCGCACTAGCGTATCCTCGCCCTCGCTGCGCAGAATTTTCCAGCCGCTTGGCAACTTGGCTGGCAGCTTGCGCGTGGCGAGGCGGAATTCGAGCGGCTGCCCCGCCTGCGCGCCGTGCAGATTGAGCGGCGTGTGCATGGGGATGGCGGCGGGGTCGAACAGGTTGTGTTCCAGTTTGCGGATCAGCGTGCCGTCGAGAATTTGCTGGCGCCGTGCGCCGAGGTAAGCGTCCAGCGCGATGGGATTATTGGCGCTATCGAGCCACTGCCCCTGCTCCCGCTTGACCAAACCCATCAACAGCGCCAGATTCCGCAAGGTCGCAAGTTGCTGATTGGCGCTCAAGCGTTCGAAAATCAGACGCTGATACGCATAATGAAAGGCGCTGCGGCCAGCGGGACTGATGCCGCCAAAACTGACGATGAGGGGAAGACGCTGCATGGGCATGGGCCGGAGAGCTAAAAAATTAGCGCATCATATGCAGATGCTTTCGTCTAGTTTATTAAATTAACGCCATGTTATGTTGATTTGTAGCCAAAGGTCGCCTTCTTTTTTTACGTTACACCACTCCAGACTGGAGGGGCAGGCCCCCGTGCCTGCCCATCGTGCCGTGGTATCCGTCGGCAAGGGCAGGCACGGGGGCCTGCCCCTACAAAGGCATCGGGGAACGATGGGCGGGCACAAGGCCCGCGCCCCTACCATTTACCAGGAAAGTCTCTATGCAGCTCAGCGACATCCACGCCCTGCACGCCAAACTCGGCATCCCCGCCGACTACGCCAGCCGGCGCGCCTTGCCACTACAGAACGAATGCGATGATCTCGTTGCCACCGAGCCCGATGTATTCGGGCGCCAGGCCCAGCTCGAACGCGCCACCGGAGCCGCCTGGAGCCAGATGCGCAGGGCGGCGGCGGCGGCGGGCGTGACTTTGCAGTTGGTGTCCGCGTACCGGAGCATCGTTTATCAGGCCGGCTTGATCGAAAACAAACTGGCGCGTGGGCAGACGCTGGAGACGATCCTGGCGGTGAGCGCGGCGCCCGGTTACAGCGAGCATCACAGTGGCCGCGCGCTCGACATCGGCACGCCGGGTTTTGCGCACTTGGAGGAGGAGTTTGAGCACAGCCCGGCCTTCGCCTGGCTGCGGGCGCAGGCGGGGGGCTTTGGCTTCAGGCTGTCGTTTCCGCGCGGCAATCCGCATGGGGTGCTGTATGAACCTTGGCACTGGTATTACGCCGGCCCAGGTGTGTCAAATCACAATATTGTCTGATAATTCAATATGTTGCGTCAAAAACACACATTTCGGTGCAGAAAGGGTTTGACAAGGTAGGACGCCGGAGTAGTATCAAGCCGCAAGGATCAAATCAAATGGATGACTGCTTGATTCCCGTGGAGGCCCCAGCTTCCACAACAAAAAACACGGCGTACAGGAGGCGCGTGCATGATTAGCGATACCCAGGTTCTGTTTCGCGGTATAGACCATTCTGCGGCTGTCGAAGAGGCCGTTCACAAACGAGTAGCGAAACTTGAAAGATTCAGTGACGAAATTCAAAGTTTGCGAGTGATACTGGAGGCTCCTCACAATAATCACCACAAAGGCAAGGTTTACCACGTAGGCGTGGAGGCTTTGATTCCCAACCATGACATCGTGATCACTCACGATCAGCACGACAAACACTCTCACGAAGACATCTACGTCGCGGTGCGCGATGCGTTCAACGCGCTCGAGCGCCGGCTCAAGTCGGTATACGAAAAACTTGAGAAGCAGCGACGCCAAAACGGCAAGCGCCCCGATGACGAACCCATGCTCATGGGCGACGCCTTGAGCGAATAAGCTCCCGCCCAATGTAAACAACGAGAGTGTTCAATCTTCGGCGAGCTCGCCACGCGGCGGTCTCGCCGAAGTCGTTTAAGCCCTTCGCATTTTTATTTTTCCAACTGAAACAGCTTGTGCCGCACCAGATCACGGTAGGCGGTGGGCGTCATTTTCATGGCTTTGCGAAACGCGGCGGAAAAATAACTGGCGTCGGGGTAGCCGGCGTGGAAGGCGATTTCGGCGATGCTGAGATTGCTGGAGCGCAGTAGTTCGCGGGCGTTGTCGAGCCGTACTTGTTGCAGGTATTGCAGCGGGGTTTTGCCGGTGGCCTGGCGGAAGCGGCGGTTGAGCGTGCGCACGCTGAGGCCAAAGCGCCCGGCGATGCGCTCGAGTGTGAGGTCGTCTTGGTAGCAGGAGTGCAGCCAGTCTTGAATTTCGATGATGGTTTCGTCGTCGTGGTAGTTGTGCGGGGCGTTGCGCAGGAAGGTGGAGGTGTAGGAGCGTTTGATTTCGTGGGTGAAGTGGCGTGAAACTTGCCCGGCGACGTCTTCGCTCCAGTGTTCTTCGATGAAATGCAGCATGACGTCGCGCACGGAGTTGACGCTGCCGCAGCAGTAGAGGTTGCCGGCGCGGGTGATGAAGCGGTCGCGTTGCAGCATGATGTCGGGGTAGGCGTTGGCGAAGTGGTCGAAGTAGTACCAGTGGGTGGTGGCGACTTTGCCGCGCAGGAGGCCGGCTTCGGCGAGGAAGAAGCTGCCGGTGCCTACCGCGCAGATGCGGGTGTCGCGTGCGCCGTGGTGGCGTAGCCAGTCGAGCAGCGCGGGGGAGTGGCGGCAGACGCCAAGCGGGTTGCCCCATAGCGCGGGGATGATGATGAGGTCGGTGCGGTCGATGGCGTCGAGCTTGTGGCGGCAGACGAGTTCGAGCCCGGCGTTGAGTTCGATGTTGGCGCCTTCGGGGCTGACGAGCTGCATGTGCAGGCGCGGCTGGCCGGCGGCGGCGATGCGCATGATGAGGTCGGCGGCGTTCAGCATTTCCATGGGAATCGTGATGCTGGTGCCGAGGGCTTTTTTGTAGCCTACGATGGTGATGTGTTGCATTTATTTTTGCCCTTGTCATGCCCCGGTTTGACCGGGCCATCCATAACGGTTGCTTTGGTATGCAACAGCTCTTGCCCTGTTGGCTTAGCGGGAACGCCGTGAATACGTCCCTGTAGGCTCGCGTGCGCGCGTCCTGCGCGCAAGCGTCCCGCTAAGCCAACAGGGCAAGCTGTTGCGTTAACCATCCGCTGTATCGTCATTAAACCATTCTGGTTTGTTGCCATAGTTGATCGCCGCGATTTCGTACCGCTTGGGGCCGGATGGCGTTTGGACGGTGACTTCGCTGTCGATCTCTTTACCCAACAGTGCGCGCGCCAGCACGGAATCGATGCTGATGTAGTGTAGCGCGGGGTCGATTTCGTCGGGGCCGGTCAGGCGGTAGTGATGAGTTTTATCTTGCGCGTCGATCAATTCGATCCAGGCGCCGAAATAGATTTTATTGGTGTTACCCGGTGCGTCCTTGACGACCTTGAGCACGTCCAAACGCTTGCGCAGATAACGTACTCGGCGGTCAATTTCGCGCAGGCGTTTTTTGCCGTAGATATATTCGGCGTTTTCGGAGCGGTCGCCGAGCGCGGCGGCTTCGCTGACGGCTTGGGTGACTTGCGGGCGTTCGACGCGCCAGAGCTGTTCGAGTTCGGCGCGCAGGCGCTGTTCACCTTCGGGGGTGATGTAGGGCGCCATCGGGGCCATTGGCGGGCGGTAACGTGACATCAGCAGGACCGTTTCAAAACAGTAGTTCCAATTTCAAGATAATAATTCAAATTTCAAAACAACAGTTCCAATTGTACGAAGCGCGGCGCTTCGCGCAGGCGTATGCCGAGGCCGAGCAGGCGTACCGGCAGGCCGCCGCGGGCGAAGCCGGTGGCGCATAGTTGCGCGAAGCCGTCGAGCTTGGGTTCGAAGGCGCTGTGTTCCACGGTGGTGGTGACGAAGTTGGCGAATTTCAATTTGACGAACAGCTTGGCGATATCGAGCGGCGTGCGGGATTTTTCCATGCGGCGCTGTAGTTGCGCAAATAGATCGGGCAGGGCGGCGAGGCATTGGTCGAGGCTGACGAGATCCTGCGCGTAGGTTTCTTCGACGCTGATTGATTTGGGTATGTGTTCGGTCTGGATGGGGCGTTCGTCCTGGCCGCGGCAGAGTTGATACAGGCGTTCGCCGAAGCCGCCGAAATGTTCGGCGAGTTGCGTGGGGCTGAACTTTTGCAGATCGGCGCAGGTTTCGATGCCCATCAAGTGCATCTTGCGCGCGGTGACTTTGCCGACGCCGTGGATTTTGCGCACCGGCAGGGCGCGCACGAAGTCGCTGACCATGTTGGGCGTGATGACGAATTGGCCGTCGGGTTTGCGCCAGTCGCTGGCGATTTTCGCCAAAAATTTATTGGGTGCGATGCCGGCGGAGACGGTGATGCCGACTTCGCGTTTCACGCGCGCGCGGATGTCCTTGGCGATCAAGGTGGCGCTGCCGCGACAGGCGCTGCTGCGGGTGACATCGAGGTAGGCTTCATCGAGTGACAAGGGTTCGATGAGATCGGTGTAATCGGCGTAAATGGCGAGAATCTGGCGCGAGGCGAGGCGGTATTTTTCCATGTTGCCGGGGATGACGATGAGATCGCGGCACAAGCGCTGCGCGGTGGCGGTGGCCATGGCGGAATGCACGCCGTAGCGGCGGGCTTCGTAGTTGCAGGTGGCGATCACGCCGCGGCGCGCGGCCTCGCCGCCCACCGCCACCGGCAAACCCAAGAGCGCGGGGTCGTCGCGGATTTCGATGGCGGCGAAAAAGCAATCGCAATCACAGTGGATGAACTTGCTGAGCATGGCGCGTGATAGAACAACAGGTCTAAAAATTCTTCCTTGTTAAATGCCACCCTCTCCCCCGCCCTCTGAGACTGTCGTAAAACTTCTCCGTGTCATTCTGCGCGGAGCGAAGCGCAGTCGCAGAATCCACTAACACCGCAACACCCAGCGCCACATGGATTCCGCGACTGCGCGCGGAATGACAGCAGAGAAATAAACCACCCTTGTGCGACAGCCTCAGAGGGCGGGGGAGAGGGTGGCGCCGCGCATCTACACCAGCAATTTTTAACCCTCACGCAACAACTGTGGCCCTGCCTGCGCGAGGCTGGTGATGCCGGCCTGTTTCATCGCCACTTCGAGTTCGGCGTCGAGAATGCGCATGACGCGGGTGACGCCGGCGGCGCCAAAGGCGGCCACGCCCCATACGTAGGGCCGCCCCACCAGCACCGCGTCGGCGCCGCGCGCGAAGGCTTTGAGTACGTCGGTGCCGCGGCGGATGCCGCCATCGACCAGCACGGTAGTGCGGCCATTCACCGCCGCCACCACTTCCGGCAGCGAGTCGATGGTGGCGTAGCCGCTTTCATCCGCGCGGCCGCCGTGGTTCGACACCAGGATGCCGTCCACGCCGGCCTCTACCGCCAGTTCCGCGTCTTCGGCGAGCGTCAGGCCCTTGATGACCAGCCTCATGTTGGTGAAATCCTTCAGCCGCTTGACGTAATCCCAATCCATCGCCGCACGGGCGGCGCCGCTGCCAGGCGGCACGTCGATGCCGCGCATGAT
>JAITMI010000080.1 GCA_031277435.1 Pseudomonadales bacterium | reverse complement strand
CGCCGCCTTCCCCCAAACCCCCTACCCCACCCCCCCCCCCCCCACGGCTCCCCCCCCCGCAACTGCCAGCGCAGACCCTCAACTTCAGAGTCTTAACTTCTCAGGAACCCAGCTATAACACCGTGCTTTGCGTGTAAGCGGGCAGGTGAAGGCCAGTTCAGTGGCGTACAGTTGCAGACCCTCGGAGTGAGGCTTGCCGCCGTAGCGGGGATCGCCGAGTACGGGATGACCGATGGCGGCGAGGTGGCGGCGGATTTGGTGTTTGCGGCCGGTGATGAGATCGATTTGCAGCCAGCTTGCGTGTAGCGCCTCGTCCTGATGTAAAGGGCGGTAGCGGGTGAGTGCGGGTTTGCCGTCGATGGGTAGAGAGATTTCGCCGGGCGCCGTTATTGTTCCAGCCACGAGTACCCGGTATTGCTTGCGCAAATTTTTGGACGCTGAGTCCGCAAACAGTTGCGACAGCGCGGCGGCGGCTTTGGCGTCGTGCGCGATCAGCATCAGGCCAGCGGCTTCGCGGTCGAGCCGGTGTACCAAGTAAACTTCACGTTCAAGTTGCAATTCGGCCAGGCGCAACAGCGCGCAGTGGTCGCCTTGCAGCGTGCCTTGCGCCAAGAGTCCCGCCGGTTTCAGCCATACGCTATAGCGCGTTTCGTCCGCCAGCAGTTGCGGCGTGGGCGGGGTGAGGCGCAGTAGCGCCGCGTCGTAATGTAGGCTGAGCTTGTCGCCGGGGCGGCCCAGAAAAGTGGCGCGGCGCAGGCGTTTTTGCTGTTTGCCGCGCGTGAGCCATACCGCGCCTTTGCGCATGGCGTCCTTGATGGCGGATTTGGACAGTTGCGAGGCCGCCGCAAGCAGGCTGGCGGCATCGCGCGCGCGGTCGTCTTCGTTCAGGACGTAGTGGATGGTGAGGGCGTTCACGGCATCAGCGTGGTTTGACCAAGTCGTTCAAAAAACCGGAAATGCCGCCGCCTTGGCGCCGCAGCGCGAGAATGGTGATGTCGTCGGCCAGGTGCTGGTTCTGGAACTGGTTGATTTCGGCGATGGCGGCTTCGCAGATTTCGTGCGCGGAACTTTTGCTATGGTTTTGCAGGAAAGTTTTGACGCGGTTGAGGCCATAGAATTCGCCTTCGGGCGAGCGCGCTTCGGGGAAGCCGTCGGTGAACAGCAATAATAGTTCGCCCGGTTGCAGGCGGAATTCGGCGTTGTGATATTCCTGCTCTTCCAACATGCCGACGATGGTGCCGGTGGCTTCGCCCACGCTGCTCAGCGTGCCGTCGCGCGCCAAGAGCAGCGGCGGCGTGTGGCCGCCGTTGGCGTAAACGAGGCGGCCACTCACCAGGTTGTAGGCGCCGAGAAACAGCGTGACGAAGGCCGCGCCGTGCTGGCTGTCGCGTAATTGTTCATTGGTTTCGCGCAGAATATCGGCGGGGGATTTGCCGCTTTGCGCCAGGCTGCGCACGATGGTGCGCGTCACCGCCATCATCAGCGCCGCGCTCATGCCTTTGCCGGATACGTCGGCGATCACCAGCATCAAGGTTTTTGGATTGATAAGGAAAAAATCAAAATAATCACCGGCGACGTGCTGCGCGGCCTGATTCACCGCGTAAAGATCGAATTCCTTGTGTTCCGGAAAGGGCGGAAAGATGGTGGGCAGCAAGGCTCTCTGCGTTTCGCGCGCCATTTGCCATTCGCGTTCCAGTAAACGCTGATTGGCTTCCTGCTGGGTTTGCAGTTCGATTTGCTGTTTCAAGTCTTGCAACATGCGGTTGAAGCCGAGGCTGAGGCGGCCCAATTCGTCGAGTGATTGGATATTTTCGATGTGGGTGTCGAGTTTGCCGCGCGCCACCTCGGACACCGCGCTTTCCAGTTGCTGGATCGGCTGCGACAGCCGCGCGCTGATCCACCATACCAGGAGAAAAATCAACGCGATGGTCAGCGCGAGGCCGGAAAGCGCCATGGTGAGTTGTTCGCGCAAGGGTTGCGTGAGCGCATCTTCCGGCAGCAGCGTGGCGAGAAACCAGCCGGTGGAAGGAATGGGCGTATACAGCACCCAGGTGTTGCCGGCGCCGCCATCGATATAGCGATTGCTGAGCACGCGCAGGTTGGTGCCGCCGGCGAGAATGTCGTCCACGACTTCTTGATAATCCGGCGCCTGGCTCAGCGCCGCCTGTTCTTGCAAGGTGCCATTGAGCGTGAGGCTGGGATCGTAATGCGACACGAAACGTCCGCTGGCGCTCATGATGATGACGCGCGCATCGCCAGCGGGCGTTTGCCGCGTCAATTGCTGGCTGAGCTGATCGAGCCGCAAATCCACGCTGGCGACGCCGAGAAATTCATGGTTGCGAATGATCGGCGTGGCATAAGTGGTAACGGCGATGCCGTGCCCGCCGCCAGCGAGCATATTGAAATAAGGTTCGCTCCAGTGCGCCTTGCGCTGGTCGCGTATCGTGCTGTACCAGCGGTTGTCGTGCGTGTAGTCGCCGATGACGCTGCCGAGGTCGAGCAATTGCTGATCGTCGCCGAACACGTAAGGCGCGAAGGAGAGTAGCCCAGGATCAGCCTTGAAGGGCTCGAAGGCGGCGGCGGCACCGTAAATCAGCGCATTGTTCGCGGTATTTTCGCGCAGGATGTTGTACAGCAAGGGCTTGTCGAGCGTGGTTTGAATGCGCAGCAGCGCGGCGGTATTTTCCGCCACCTGGGTAATGGAACGCAGTTCAAAATCGATGCCGCGCGCCAGCAGGCGCACTTCGCTCAGGCGCTCGTCTTGCAGCGAGGCCACGGCGGAATCGTAGACGCGGCGCAGCGTCAAACCCATCACCACGCTGGCGATCAAAAGCAGCGGCAGGATGATGGAAAACATCAATTTCCAGCGGATGGAGAGCGTGGTTTTAATGGTGGCGCTCCCGTCGTTGTTCTTGCGCTGGAATAAAGGAATAAGTAGCAAAAACTTCTTGTTCCAATAAACGGCGGCGCAGCATGTCGAGCGCCAGCGCGGCGCTCATGACGCGCACGGCGCCGCGTGAGCGCTGCGCGAGAGCGACCACTTGCACCCAGCGCTCAGTACGGTCAGAGAGCGCGACCGCCACCGTGCCCACGGGTTTGTCCTCGCCGCCGCCATCGGGGCCGGCGATGCCGGTGACGGCGAGCGCGAAATCGCTATCGAGCAGGGCGCGCGCGCCGCTGCACATTTCCAGGGCGCATTGCGCCGATACCGCGCCGTGTATTTCTAGCGTGGCGGCGCTGACGCCCAAGAGTTTTTGCTTGGCGGCCTTGCTGTAGCACACCACGGCCTGTTGCAAATAGGCGGAGCTGCCGGGATGTTCCACCAGCAGGCTGCTCAACATGCCGCCGGTGCAGGATTCGGCCAGGCTGAGCGTGCGGCCTTTTTGGATCAATAAGTCATGTACCAGGGCGGCGAGATCGCCCTGGTTTTCGCTGACGATGACCTCGCCAAGCGCGGCGCGCAGCGTGTCGAGATAAGCGGGCAGGGCGGCGCTGGCGCTTTCACCGCGCGCGAAAATTTTGATTTCAACGTAAGGCAAGGAGGGCCGGTAGCCAAGCGTGATGCCAGCGGGCGGAGTGAGCGGGCCTAGCCGCTCGGCCAATGCTGATTCGCCGTGGCCGAAGGTGAGCAGTTTGTAGAGTTGCGTGGCCGCGCCTGGGCCGAAAGCGCCGCGGATAAAAGGTATGAACTGTTCTTGTACCATCGGTTTGAATTCCGCCGGCACGCCGGGGGTGAAGAACAGCCAGGCGCGATTGAACTTGATGCGAAAACCAGGGGCGGAGCCTTGCGGGTTGTCCACCAGGATCGCGCCTTGCGGCAACAGACATTGTTTGAGATTGGACGCTGGCATTTCGCGCTTGCGGCGTTTGAACCAGTCTTGCAGATGTTGACGCCAGCCGCTGTGCTCCACCAAGGCCACGCCAGCGGCGCGGGCGATTGCTTCGCAACATAGATCGTCGCTGGTGGGGCCGAGGCCGCCGTTGACCAGGATCACGTCGGCGTGGTGGCTGCGTTCGGTGAACACGCGCATGAGGTCATCCATGCGATCACCCACGGTGCAGCGAAATTGCAACTCGATGCCAAGCTCCATCATGGCATTGGCGAACCATGCGGCATTGGTATCGACGATTTGACCTGAGAGCACTTCTTCTCCGGTGCAGATCATTTCCAGTTGCATGCGTGCTTACTCGATTGGCGGGAATTTAATGATAACGCGCCCGCGCGGGTGAGGTTGTCGCGAAAGCTGTTGTATACGCTATGGTGGAAAGTTAACGCAAAAAATTACCGCGCGAAATGTCGTAAAAAAACGACAGTGCGTTCAGTGGCGAGAGAGTGAATGCAACAGTGGCGCCGTGCGCGATGAGGGGGCAAAGAGCGCGCTTTAGCCGGCGTTGTCTTCTTCTTCCAGCTCCGCGGCGAGCGTCAACATGCGCTTGCCGGCTTCTTGCGACACTTCGGCGGGAACCTCAAGCGTACCGAGCCAGAGCGCCAAGTCGTTCTCGTCCTTGCCCTGGCTGAGCGCGCTCATGCCGCTCTGGGTATTGAAAACACGGATGCGTTTGAACTTTTCGGGGTTTTCAACCGATTCGTCCTTGAGCACGACGCTGGATTCATACAGCACCCATACTTCGTCGGCGGACTGCCAGAAGAAGTCGCTGCCGTTCTGGTTGGCGCTCAGTTGCTGTTGCAGCTTGTCCTTTTCACCGCTGGTTTCCTTCAGTTCCTTGCGGACGGTAACCAGCGCGGTGTTGAGATTCTGGTTGTCGGTGCTTTGCTGCTGGGCTTTTTTCTTGAGATCGGCCACTTGGCGCTTGAGGCGGTGCGGGTCGAGCGG
>JAITMI010000322.1 GCA_031277435.1 Pseudomonadales bacterium | reverse complement strand
GCCGCGGGTTTTCGCCCCGATTATTTGAGTATCTGCGCCGAGGACACGCTAGAGCCCGCGCAAGATGAAAGCCAGGCACGGATCATCCTCGCCGCCGCCTGGCTGGGCAACACGCGCTTGATCGACAACTTGCTCTTGTAAAACGCGCTATTGTAAAACGAAAGTTCAAATAACTCGTGATGACTTCCCTCGCGCTCTTGCTCATCGGCTTTTCGCTGTTTTGCGCGCTCTCGCTGGCGCTGACGCATTTTCGCGCCGAGCATTACGAAGGGCAGGGGCTGTCCAGAATCATGGGGCTATTTTTGCTCTTGGCCCTGAGCGGTTTGCAGCTTGCGCATTTTGCCTGGCTGTATCTGGATTGGCCGTGGATAAATGGCCCGGCTTATCGCGCGCTACTCTTCGCCGTGGCGCCCGCGTTTTTTCTCTATAGCCAGCCGCTATTGCGCCCGCAAACAAGGGCGGCGCCGTGGCGTGTGGCGGCGCATCTATTGCCCATCATCATCGCGCCCGCGCTGAGGGCGGCGCTGGCCTTGCCGCTGGCTTTTGCCGTGGGCGCGCTCTATCTGCTTTGGCTGGCTTACAGTCTTTACCGCTTGCGGCGCGAGCGCGCCAATTTTCGCCAGGAATTGCTCCTGCTCGGCGCGGTGTTCGCCATTGCGCTCGGCGTTGCGCTCTTGGGCCTGTTGCAAGCGGCCTTGCCGGGCAAGCTGTTTTTCAGCCTGTATGCGGCGGCGATTGGTGCGGCGTTTTTTCTGGTACAAACCACGCTCAACCAGAGGCCGCAACTCTCCAGCGAAATCAGCGAAACCGCGCGCGCTCTCTACGCCAATTCCACGCTGCTCAACATCGACTGCGCCGCCGCGCTGGCGCAATTGGAAAGATTGATGCAAACGCAGCGGATTTTCACCGACCCCGATTTGAACCTCAGCAAACTGGCCGCCGCGCTGGCGCTGAGCACGCACCAGTTGTCGGAACTCATCAACAGCCGCCTGGGCAAGAGCTTTTCCCGCTACCTGCGCGAACAGCGCATCGCCGCCGCCAAGACCATGCTATGCGCCGAACCCAAGGCGTCGGTGCTGTCGGTGGGCTTGAGCGTGGGCTTTAGTACGCAGTCGAATTTTTATGAAGCCTTCCGCGAGATCGAAGGTATGACGCCGGGGCAGTATCGGCGGGTTCGTGCCCTAGATACTCGTCTTCATGGATGAGTTGGATTGTTTGACGCAGGCATATTGCTGCAATAATTTCCGGCGGTAGCTTCGATTCCAGGGTTTTGAGCTGGGGAGCTAATGAACATTTATGCCCCGCAAAACTCTATTCAAAGTCTGTAGACCTAAAGTGTTCATCGTCTGCCAAATTGGACCATGAACCAACGAATCCCTGAGCTTGGTGGCCTACGCGCCATAGTCGCCGCAAACGTCAAGTTCCGACGTCTGCGCCTCGGGTTATCGCAAGAGCAGCTTGCCGACCTTAGCGGTTTCCACCGGACTTACATTGGCTCGGTGGAGCGCGGTGAGCGCAATATCACCTTGTCTACGCTCGATGCTTTGGCGGTGGTTCTGGAAACTACACCGGCGGAGCTTTTGCAGATCGCCAATGGCTAAACTAAGTGACATTCCCAAAACTCCCGCCGGCTCGCTGGACGAGGCCATGCTTGCCCTATGTCGCGGCATTGAGGCGAAACGCGCGCGAACGGTGATTGACCATATTCTGGAGCATGGGATCATCACCAACGAGGAATTGAATAGCCTCTACGGATACGATCACCCACCACGGGCGATTCGGGATGTGCGAGAGAAAGGAATCCCGCTTATCACTCATAGAGTGACCAGCCTCAAAACAGGCCGCCGCATGGGTGCGTATACCTTCGATGATAGATCGAAGATCAGAGCTGGGCGTGTTGGCGGACGCAAGGCATTTCCCAAGCAGTTCAAACAAGCATTGATAGCCCTTTATGGATCGCGTGATGCGATCACGAATGAGTCGTTGGACAAACGCTATTTGCAGATTGACCACCGCGTCCCTTATGAGGTCGCTGGCGATGATGGCGGACCATTGGATCCAGGTGATTTCATGCTGCTAGATGCCTCATCGAACCGCGCGAAAAGCTGGTCATGCGAGCATTGCGATAACTTTCGGATGAAGCGCGATTCGGCGATATGCCGCGCTTGCTTTTGGGCATCGCCAGAGAATTATTCGCACGTTGCTGAAACTCAGTCCAGGCGTATCGAACTGGTCTGGTCTGGCGATGAAGTCGCGAATTTTGAGCGCTTGCAAAACGCGGCTCAGGCGAGTGGCGTGGATATCTCAGCCTATATCAAACGCCGTTTGGGCAAATAGCGATTCCTGTGCCCGGCGGGGTTTATAGATATTTACCCCGTCGGCCTTCAGCGACCGCGATACATAAAGGCTTTCGATCGTTTCGTCGTCGCGACCGCTGATGGTGGCTTGTGATGAACGGCCCGCATGGATTGCTAGATGATCCGCGTCGATAGTGCCTGGTAGAGGCGGGCCATAGGTCTTTTCGCCCATTTGCCCGTCATAGGAGAGGACATAGGGCACATTCAGTGAGTCAAAACTGAGGAGGGCATCAATCAGGTATTCGCGGTCGAGGCCCGCCGCATATCGCTTGTCCGCCCCATAAGTAGTGCCCTGATAGGGCGGGTCCATGTAAACCAGATCACACGCTGTTGCATCTTTAACACAGTCGCGAAAATCACCCTTGAACAAGGTGACACGCCCCTTGAGCAGGCGGCTAACGGCGTGAGCGGTTCGTGTTACCCGATCCGGCCTCATGCCTGTCCGGCGCTTGTCAGCGGACTGCGTGAAATGGCCGCGATTATTGAAGCGGACGGCATTTTTGACGCACCGAGCGACGAGGTAGAGCAGCAGCACCGGGTTGCGGTTTTCGTTGAATTCCGCCCGCGCTTCATTGAAGTGATGGGGATTTTCAAACTGCCCGTGCCAGATGGAGGCGTAGCGCTCGGAAAGCTCGCCAGGGTTTTCGATGATCAGTGACCATAGATCGACCA
>JAITMI010000321.1 GCA_031277435.1 Pseudomonadales bacterium | reverse complement strand
AGCGCCAATCCGCCGGGGCGCAATACCCGCGCCACTTCCGCGAACACGTGCGCGGGTTCGGCGCACCACTGCAAGGCGAGGCTGGAGCATAAAAGATCAAGCGAACGCGCCCCGAACGGCAGCGCCGCGGCATCGGCGCATACGAGCTGCGCGGAAGTTTGCAGGCTGCGCGTGCGCTGTAGCATCGGCAGCGCCAGATCGAGCGCGTAGAGCGTGGCGCTGGGGAACCGTTCGTACAAATATTGCGCGCAATAGCCCGTGCCGCAGCCAAGATCGAGCATCGCGCGTGGCGCTCTGTTCGCGGGCGTCAGCTCGCACAAGGCTTGCGCGACTTCGCGCTGTAACGCGGCGTGCGCGTCGTACCCTGCGGCGGCGTTGCCGAAAGCCTGGGCGATGCGTTTGCGCGCAATGGCGTGGGTTGCCGTTTCCTCCAGGCGCGTTGCCGGTTCAGCCATGCGCGGGTTCCTCCAGCGAGGGCCGCAGCGTGGCCAGCGCGTCGAGCAAGCGGTCAAGCTCCGCGCTGGTGTGCAAGGCGCTGAAGGTAAGCCGCAAACGCGCCGTGCCTGGCGGCACCGTGGGCGGGCGAATCGCGCTGACGAGCAGGCCATGTTCTTGCAAGCGCGCGCTGGCATCGAGCGCGGCCTGCTCGCCGCCGAGCAAGAGGCCCTGAATCGGCGTCGCCGAATCGGTGAGGGTGAAGCCAAGCGCGAGGCATTCGCGGCGAAAGCGCGTGATCAAGGCGCGTAAATGTTCACGCCGCCAAGGTTCGCCGCGCACGATATCCAGGCTGCGCAGCGTGGCGCTCGCCAGGGCCGGCGGCGGCGCGGTGCTGTAAATATAGGGGCGCGAAAATTGAATCAACGTTTCAATAAGCGCCTCACTGCCCGCCACGAAAGCGCCGGCGGTGCCGAAGGCTTTGCCCAAGGTGCCAAGCAATATCGGCAAACGGTCTTCATCCACGTGCGTGCCTTGTTCTTGTACCTGCCGCGCCAGCCCGCCGCCATCGCTACCGAGGCAGCCGAAACCATGCGCGTCGTCGATCATCAACAGCGCCCGCCGCCGTTCGCACACATTCATTAGCTCAGCCAGCGGCGCTACATCGCCATCCATGCTGAATACGCCATCGCTCACCACCAGCCGTTCGCCGCCGCTTTGGTCTTGTTCGAGCAGCCGTTCCAAAACGGTGGTATCGAGATGCGCATAACGCTTGAAGCGCGCGCCGCTGTAGAGGCCGCCATCAAGCAGCGAAGCATGGTTGAGGCGGTCTTCGAACACCGCGTCGCGCGGGCCGAGCAAGGCGGTGAGCACGCCGACATTGGCCATGAAGCCGCTGGAATATACCAGCGCGCGGCTGCGCCCGGTGAATTTCGCTAACGCTTGTTCCAATTCTTCATGCGCCGCGCCGTGGCCGCAAACCAAGTGCGAAGCGCCGCTGCCGGTGCCATACGCCTCGATGCCGGCGATGCACGCTTGTTTCACCCGTGGGTCATTGGCGAGGCCGAGATAATCATTGCCGCAAAAATTCAATAATTCGCGCCCATCCACACGCAGCAGCGTGCCTTGCGGGCTTTGCACTTCGCGCCGTTCGCGGTAAAGCCGCGCGGCGCGGCGTGCATCAAGTTGCGCTTGCAGGCGCTCGTTGAACGCGCTGGCCATGTGGCCTCAGTGCGCGGCGGCGTCGTGAAACAGCGGCGAGACTTGCGCTGGCGGCGAAAATTCCGCTTCCAGCTCATCTTCGCTCACCTTGCGCGGTTCGGGGTGAATGCCGAGGCGCGCGAATAGCGCCATATCCTGGCTTTCACGCGGGTTGGAAGTCGTAAGTAACCGGTCGCCATAAAATATGGAATTGGCGCCAGCGAAGAAACACAGCGATTGTAACTGTTCGTTCATTTGCTCGCGCCCAGCGGACAGGCGCACATGCGAGCGCGGCATCAGGATGCGCGCCACCGCGATCATGCGCACGAAGTCGAAGGGGTCGATATCCGGCGCGTTTTGTAAGGGCGTGCCGGCGATTTTGACCAAGTTGTTGATCGGCACGCTGTCCGGATGTTGCGGCAGATTCGCCAGCTCGCGCAAAAACCCGATGCGATCGCGTTTGCTCTCGCCCATGCCAACGATGCCGCCGCTGCATACCTTGATGCCGGCCTCACGCACCAAGGCCAGCGTGTCGAGCCGTTCATCGAACGCGCGGGTGCTGATGATGTGCTGATAATAATCGCGCGACGTGTCGATGTTGTGGTTGTAGTAATCGAGCCCGGCTTGCGCCAGCGCCTCGGTTTGTTCGCGGCTGAGCTGGCCGAGCGTCATGCAGGTTTCGAGGCCGAGCGCGCGCACGCCTTTGACCATGTCGAGCACGTAGGGAAAATCCTTGGCGGCGGGATGCTTCCACGCCGCGCCCATGCAAAAACGGGTGGCGCCGCCTTCGCGCGCGGCCTTGGCCTCGCTCAATACTTTTTCCACTTCCAGCAGTTTTTCCTTTTCCAGGCCGGTGTTGTAGTGGCCGCTTTGCGAACAATATTTGCAGTCCTCGGGGCAGGCGCCGGTTTTGATCGACAGCAAAGTGCTCACCTGCACGGCGTTGGGGTCGAAATGTTGGCGGTGCACGCCATGCGCCTGGAACAAGAGGTCGTTGAAGGGTTGCTCGAACAGGGCTTCGATTTCGTGATTCTGCCAATCGTGACGCAAGGCGGCGGCCATGAGATACCTCGAAAAAAACCCGGCGGAATCGCCAGGGCTGACTACACTGAGGGCCGCTATGGTAGGTCTGGCCTAGGATATGTCAACCAAAGTGCTAAATTTTCTGAACAGATGGCTACAATTTGCTCAATTCGCCGTATGGCCGGGGCTCTGCGTGCTGTGCCGGCGGCAGAGCGGCAGCCGTCAGGATCTCTGCGCCGCCTGCGCCGCGACCTTGCGCAAAGTGGCCGACCCCTGCCTGGGCTGCGGTTTGCCGCTGCCACTCGGCCACCCCGCCGACCGCCGCTGCGGCGCCTGCGCCAGAGGCTTGCGCGCCGTGCGGCGCACCGTGGCGCCCTTCGCCTGGCAAGAACCGCTCGCGCCACTTTTGAGCGCCTATAAATACCAGGAGCAATTGCAGCACGGGCGTGTCCTGAGCGATTTGCTGCTGCAAGAAATTCAGGCCAGCTACACCCCCGCCGAGCTGCCGCAATTGCTGCTGCCGGTGCCGCTGCATCCACGGCGCCTGCGCGAACGCGGCTACAACCAGGCGCTACTGATGGCACAGCAGCTAGGCCGCGC
>JAITMI010000300.1 GCA_031277435.1 Pseudomonadales bacterium | reverse complement strand
GGCGCCTTCGATCAAGGCCACCAGTTCCGACACGCTGCCCGGATTGTTGCGCAGCAGCCGGCCATTCAAAAACAGGCTGGGCGTGGCGCTCACCCCGGCGCGGATGCCGCCGCGCTGATCGCTGAGAATTTTGCCGCGCACCTCGGGCAAGTCGATATCCGCCTTGAGCTGCGCCAGATCAAGCCCCGCTTCCTGCGCATAGGCGTCGAACAAGGGCTGCGCGTCCTCGATGTTGCTCCACAGTTCCTGCGTGGCGAATAGTTGATCGTGCAGTTGCCAAAACTTGCCTTGGCGCGCCGCCGCCTCCGCGTAGCGCGCGGCGAGAAAGGCATGGCGATGGCCATCGAGCGGATAATGGCGGAACACCAATTGCACCTGATTGGCGATGCGCGGCCAGGCGCGCGCTATGATCTGTTCCTCCGCCTTGCAGGCGGGGCATTGGAAGTCGGCGTAGACGGTCAGCGTAAGGCCCGCCGCGGCATTGCCCATGACATGATCCGCCGCGCCCACTTCCTCAGGCGGCAAGGCCGCCGTGCCGCTGCTCCAGCCCTGCCACAGCACGATCAGGACCAGCGGAATCAGCACGGCGAGGGCCGCCTTGAAGCCCCAATCCGCCATCCGCTGGCGCCGCAGCGCCTGCTTTTGTTTCTCTTCTTTATTGAATTTACGCTGCTCTGTCTTGCGCGATGCCATGAGATTCCTCGCTGAATTTGCGTATTACTATCGATAAAACAGCAAGTTACCGCCTTGTCTTGAGAGTGGCAACAGTGAACTTGAGCTACGACAAAAGTCTGGCTTTAGCCCTTTTCCCGAGTTTCGCAAGTGGAGTAGTATTGACCACGGTTAAAAACTTTAGGAGTAGTTAAACCGAACCCGAAGACTGCCCACCGATTTCAGTTTGCCTTAAGCCTCGCATGTTTTAGTGCAGCCAATGCAGCCAAATCGGAACAGTGCCGGTATTAAAGTAGTTGTGTATGTAGTTGTCTGAATCCGCGTGACCTCTCTAACCAAGCGGTCCAACCAAAACAACAGCGGACGGATTCAGAAGCGTTTTCAACATCCGATTAAAACCTCTGCAGGGGAATTGAGTATGCTCGCACGCTTGTTAACTTTTCTTGTCGCTATCGGCTTTTCCGCCGTTCTCATGGCTCAGACCGGTCATCCCGCCAAGGGCTCCTGGTCTGGTTATCTGACTCCCGAGGGCAGCCAGCAGGTGCGCACTCGTTTATTGATCAACGCCCACAACGGCGAGTTGTCCGGCGATGTCAATCCGGGCCGCAACGCGGTGGCGTTTTCCAGCGCCGATCTGGATGCCCCCAATTGGGGTCTGGTGATCAAGGCGCCGATGCCGGAAGGCGAACTGGTACTCACCGGTACGCTGAGCAACCTGGGTTCCTGGACGAACCGTAAGTACATCGGTACCTACACGCTGGGCAACCAGCAGGGTAAATTCGAATTCACGTTGAATTAAACGCCGAATTCAATATTGAACCACTAGACTTTCACAATTGTGACCCAACATTAAACCCGTAGGTCAACGCACGTCCGCGGGCTTATTTGTCAACACCGGTTCGCCGGGTTTTATGGAGAAACTGTATGAAGACCAAACTGATCGCTCTCGCTGCATTCGTTACCAGCATCTTTGCTTCCGCTCAGGTACTGGCTCACCACTCTTTCGCGGCTGAATTCGATGCCGCCAAGCAGATCAAACTGCACGGCACCGTAATCAAGCTCGAGTGGACCAACCCGCACACCTACTTCATGATGGAAGTGGAAGGCCCTAACGGCGAAGTGCAGGAGTGGGCGCTGGAGATGGGCAGCCCGAACGGCTTGATGCGCCGCGGCTGGACCCGCGACACCCTGCCGGTAGGCACCGAGATCTACGTAACCGGCACCCAGGCCCGTGACGGCAGCTTCAAAGGCAACGCCCAGGCCGTGGTAATCGCCGAGAACTGCCAGCGTCTGTTCGCCGGCACCAGCCAACGCGATTTCGTTGAAGACGATTCCGCTCCGGTAGACGTTGAAGGCTGTGGCCTCTAAGCCACGCCCGTCGCGGAGACTCTTCAACAATGAAAGCAAAAAACAATGCATTCTTGGCGGTCGCGGTCGCGGCCGCCGTTTTTGCCAGCGCCGCTGACGCGCAACGTGCTGGCGGTGACCGTCCGCCGCCGCCGCGCACGCCAGCGCCAGTGATGGCTGATGGCACCGTCGATTTCGGCGGTGACGGCGTATGGAACCTGCCTTGGGTAACTGACTTCGCCGTGCGTATGCCAGGCGCGGAGCGTGGCGATCAACCGCCGATGCTGCCCTGGACCCGCGCGATGTGGGAATACAACAAAGCCAACAACGTGAAGTACGACCCCGAAGGCTTCTGCCTGCCGCCGGGCGGCCCGCGTTCGATGGGCACTCCCTATCCGGCTGAGATCGTGCAGAACCGTGACCGCATCTTCATCATGTTTGAAGGCGGCGGCCACGTTTGGCGCGAAATCTACATGGATGGCCGCGAGCATCCGGAAAACGTCAACCCCACCTATTTCGGCCACTCCGTAGGGCATTGGGAAGACGACGGCAAAACCCTGGTGGTGGACACCGTTGGTTTCAACGAAAAAACCTGGCTGGATTTCGGCGGTTACATGCACACCGAACAGTTGCACACGGTGGAGAAATTCACCCGTCCGTTCAAGGAAGTGCTGCACTATGAAACCCTGATCGACGATCCCGGCGCGTACAGCGAACCGTGGACCGTGGCTTGGGACATCAACTGGTCCGATGGTGACGAGCTGGCGGATTACATCTGCCAAGAGAACAACAAGTTCTTGCTCGACATGCACGACGACCTGGGTCAGCCTTTCTTCGAGAAGTCTGGCGGTCTGTAAGCCTAAAGCTAACGCTATGAAAAACCCGGCCTTGGCCGGGTTTTTTATTTAAGGGCCGCTGTTTTCAGGTTCAATCGCTCAAGGTGGTGGTTTCCCTGAACTGTGCCCCATCGCGGATCAGCAGGATTGCGTCGATTTTCTGGCGGCGCGCCAAGGCCATGCCTTCTGTTTCGCCCAGCACCATCAAGGCGGTAGCCCAGGCATCGGCTCTGGCGCAGTCATCGGCCAGGACCGTGACGCTGGCGAGCGGGTTGCGCACCGGCGCGCCAGAGCGCGGGTCGATGGTGTGCGACAGCCAACTGGCGCCGAGTTGCACCCGGTGCCGGTAATCGCCGCTGGTCGCCACCGCGCGGTTGCTGACTTCGATCACCCCGCGCGCGGCGCGGCGGGCGGGATCGGGCTCTTCCAGCGCCACCGCCCAAGGCCGGCCATCGGGGCGCAGGCCATCGGCGACGATCTCCCCGTCCAGGCCGGCGATAAAGTCACGGATATTGCGTTGACGCAGTACCTTGGCCATTTGATCGACGGCAAAGCCTT
>JAITMI010000290.1 GCA_031277435.1 Pseudomonadales bacterium | reverse complement strand
TTCCACGATGGGTTCATCGGACCAGCCATGCAGCGCCGCGCTGTGATAGGCGCGATCGAGATAATCCATGCTGGGGCCGATAACGATGCCAGCGCCATGATGCGGCCCACCGCCAGGGCGGCAGCGGAAATCCGGCAATTCGCTGAGCGCCACGTTCATGCGGAAAGTGCCAGAGCCAGAGCGGATGGCGCTGAAGCGTTGGTGTGCTTCCTCTGGCACGAGACCATGCGGCATCAAATCGCGGAACAATAATTTCGGCGGCAGCGCCACCGCCACGCGGCGCGCCTTGATATATTCTCCGTTCAATAACTGCACGCCACTGACGCGCCCCCCTTCAGCCATCACCTCTTTTACCTGCGCGTTCAAGCGCAACGTGGCGCCAGCGGCTTGCGCGGAGCGCGCCATCGCCTGCGTGATGGCGCCCATGCCGCCCAGCGCGTGGCCCCACAGGCCCGCCTTGCCGTTCACTTCGCCAAAACAGTGATGCAAGAGCACATAAGCGGTGCCCGGCGTATGCGGCGAGGCAAAGGTGCCGACCACGCCATCGAAGGCGAAGGCGGCGCGCACCAGATCGTGGTCAAACCAGCGAGTCAAAAATTCGGCGGCGCTGCTCGTGAATAAATCGAGCAACATTTGTTGCTCTTGACGGCTACAGCCCAAGAGCCGCCGCGCCAGTTTGCACCAGGTCCACAGGTCGGCGGGGGCGAGCTAATTCGGCGGCGTCAGCAATAATAATTCACGCAACAAAGCCGCGGCGCCTTCGAGCGCGGCCTCATACTGCGACAATTGCTCCGCGTCATGCGATGAAAATTGCGCGATGGCCGCCTGCCGCGCCGCCATGCCGTAGGGAAACAGCAGGCCGCCGCCAGTTTCCGTTGGCCAGAAATTGGCGACGGGGCGTTCAATGATGGAAAGGCCATGCGCGTGCAAATTCAGTTCACGAATCACCTTCGGATGCAGCAAACTCACGGTGTAAGCGGCCACCGAATTGCGAAAACCCGGATGAAATTCCTCGGTAAGCGCCGCGCCGCCCGCCACGCTGTTTTTTTCCACGATCGCCACGCGCAAGCCAGCGCGCGCCAGATAGGCGGCGCACACCAGGCCGTTGTGGCCGGCGCCGAGAATGAGAACGTCGTAGGGGTCGTGAGTATTCCGTGACATGGAGAGCTGTGACATAGCGAGTCTTTGAGGCGCTTCATACAATGCAAGAGCGAAAAAGGATAGCATGGCGGGCAGGCAATGATTCAAGCTGAGGGAACACGATGATCAAAGCGCAATTACTGTTATTGGACGGCACCTGGTGCGAGGGCGGCGAAGAACTGGTACAACGCTGGCGCCACGAAACCGGCGCTTATCTGTGGGTCGATCTGGAAGATGAAGCGCCCACGGAGCTGCGCATTTTTCTCAAAGGCATGGGCTGTCATCCCTTGGCCATCGACGACGTGCTGCGTTTTCGCAATCCGCCCAAAGCCTACGATTACGATAACTACACCTTGTTCCTGTATCGCGGCCTGCCGGTGTTCAACCCTGATCTGACCAACGAACAGCAAAACATCGCGCTGTTCGCCGGCGACCGCTGTTTGATTACCACGCACAAAATGTCCTCGTACACGCTCAATCATTATTGGACGGCGGCGCGCGACGAGGGTCTGTTGCCAAGCCCCGGCCTGTTGGCCACGCGCATCATCCGCCACGCCACGGCGCGCTATCTGGAGGTGCTGTTGAGTTTTGAGCCAGTGCTGATGGATTTGGAGGACAGACTTCAAGAAGAAGCCAGCGAAACGCTGATATTGGATTTGATTTCCTATCAATCGCGTTTGCGCCGCTTGCGCCGCATTTTCGATTATCACCAGCGGATGGTGGACAACCTGCGCAGCGACGTGCCGCAGCGGCTGATCGACGAAGACGGCGACATCGAACACGCCCTGCAAGATTTATTTGAACGCTGCGAACGCACCAACAGTTTGTGCCGCATGTATTACGAAAGCTGCGGCGACCTGCTCAACGGCTACCTGTCCTTCGCCTCTTATTCGCTCAACAACATCATGCGCGTGTTGACCGCCATTACCGCGCTGTTTCTGCCGCTCACGCTCATCGCCGGCATCTACGGCATGAATTTCGACAACATGCCGGAACTGCATTGGCGCTATGGTTATTTCATGGTGCTGGGCGTGATGCTTGGCCTCTTGTTGACGATGACGGTATTTGCCTGGCGGCGCAAATGGCTGTAGCAATTTTTTTATTGCGCGCGCTTGCATAAAAAGCGCGGCGCCTGCATAAATAGCACTCGCCTAAATGACACCTGTATAAGTGACAAGGACTTTGACCCGGTAATCGCGGCCCCATGAAAAACGTCATCCTCGAATTATCATTATTGCAAAAAGAAATCGGCGAATTGGCCTCGCCCGCCGAACAGGTGCGCAAAATCGTGGACTCGATTTCCGCCATCGCCGGTTGCGATGTCTGTTCCCTGTATTTGCAAGACCAGAACAACGACCTGGTATTGATGGCCAGCCACGGCCTCACCCATACCGGGCCGGTGACGATTCCATCCGGCCGCGGCTTGGTGGGCCTGGTGGTGAAAAGCCGCCACCCCATCAACATCCCCAAGGCCAGCGAGCATCCGGATTTTTATTACGTCGAAGGTTCTTCCGAAGAACGTTTCCAAAGTTTTTGCGGCATTCCACTGGTGCGTTACGGCAAGGTGATTGGCGTCCTGGTAGTGCAGAGCGTCAACGCCGAGGCGCTGTCGCCCGAGAGCGAAGGTTTTTTGGTGACTTTATCCTCGCAGCTCGCGCACCTGGTGGCGGACATGCCTCTGAGCTTGCGCGGCGCTTACTTCAATACTTATCTGCGCGGCGTCAAGGGCAGTTCTGGCATTGGCATCGGCCAGGCGGTCTTGTGCGATCACGGCGATCTTTTCAGCGTGCCGGACGAACCTTGTAGCGACATCGATGGCACGATTTTAGAATGGCATGCCCTGTTACGGCGCGTGCAGCAGGAAATCAAGCAAGAGGAAAACTCTCTCGGCAAATTGCTCAACGATAGCGTGTCGAGCATTTTCAGCACCTATTCCTCCTTGCTGGATGACCAGGCGCTGATCGGCAAAGTGGAACAAGAAATCCGTAACGGTAACTGGCTGCCGGGCGCGCTACGTAAAAGCGTGCAATATTTCGCCGATTTATTTCTGGCGATGGAAGATCCTTACCTGCGCGCGCGCCACGAGGATATTCATCATCTTGGCAATAAACTCTTAGCCTCGCTGCAAAGCAGCAATTCGCTGGCCGAACGCGCGGCGCAAATACCACACGTCGTGCTGATCGGCGCCGAAGTCAGCATTTCCGACATCGCCGCCGTGCCGGGCGACAAACTCGCGGGCATCATCTGCTTTGGCGGCTCCACGCTGTCGCACACCGCGGTATTGGCCAACGCGCTTGGCGTGCCGGCGGTGATGGGCGTGGGCCTGCTGAAGAATTTGCGTAACCGCGAACGCTTCATCGTGGATGGCAATAGCGGCCAGATCGTGCGCTACCCCACCGACATGCTGTGCGCCGAATTTCAGCACTTGATCGACGAAGAACGGCAATTATTGAACAAATTGTCCGCGCTGCGCGAACTGCCTGCGCTCACGCCCGATGGCTTCGCCGTGCGCCTCTTTACCAACTCGGGCCTCTTGGCCGATCTCTCGCCCGGCCTGCGCCACGGCGCGCAGGGCATTGGCTTGTACCGCACCGAAATTCCCTTCATGGTGCGCGACAGTTTTCCTTCCGAGCAGGATCAGGAACTCGTCTACCGCCAGGTGTTCGAGGCCTATGCCGGCAAGCCGGTGTACATGCGCACGCTCGACATTGGCGGCGACAAGCAATTGCCCTATTTCCCCATTGATGACGAAGCCAACCCGGCGCTTGGCTGGCGCGGCATCCGCTTCACGCTGGACAACATTCAGCTCTTGATGACGCAAGTCCGTGCGATGCTGCGCGCGGCGGGTGATGAGGGCGATCTGCACATCCTGTTGCCGATGGTCAGCGCCACCGAGGAATTGACCACTTTCACTGAACTCTTGGACGAGGCGCTGAAACAGCTGCGCGAAGAAGGCGTAGCCGCGCGCAAACCCAAGACCGGCGTGATGGTGGAAGTGCCAGCGGCAATCGCGCAATTGCCGTTCTGGCGCCGCCATATTGATTTCGTATCGATCGGTTCAAATGACCTCAGCCAATATCTTTTGGCGCTCGACCGCAACAACGCCCGCGTCGCCAACCGCTACGACCACATTCACCCCGCCGTGATCCAGGAACTGTACCGGGTGGTCCGTATCGCCGGTGAACACCACTTGCCGCTGAGTCTCTGCGGCGAAATGGCCTCCGACCCGCTCGCGGTAATCCTGCTGGTAGGCATGGGCATCAGCACGCTCAGCATGAGCGCCACCAAGCTGCCCCGCATCAAATACCTGATCCGCGCCCTCCCCCAACGCCGCGCCGCCGCCATCTTCAAACAATGCCTTAGTCTCGATAATGTGCAGGATATTCGGGCTTTGCTGCATGAGACTTTGCGGTCGTTGAATTTGGGGGAGTTGGTTAAATAGTGTTGCTTTCCGCTAGAATTCGCGGTGTATTACCGCAAACCATTTTGGGAGGAACCTCATGAAACGACTTGCTTTGACTCTTGCCCTCGCCGCCTCAGCGCTGACCGCGCAAGCCACGCTCGCCGATACTGGAAACGCCGAGGTGCGTCGTGGGGATAATTC
>JAITMI010000249.1 GCA_031277435.1 Pseudomonadales bacterium | reverse complement strand
GGTCGATGGCGGAGACGTTGACCGTGGGCACGCGCATAGCCTGCGCTTCAAAGCGGCCAGTCAACTCCGGCAACACGCGCTCGATGCCGCGCGCGAGGCCAGTATCGACTGGAATGATCGATTGAAAAGCGCTGCGGGTTTTGCGCAGGTCGGTGTGATGATAGGCGTCGATCACCGGCTGATCATTCATTGCGGAATGAATGGTCGTGATTACGCCGCATTCGACGCCCAGCGCGCGATGCAGCGCGTCGATCACCGGCACGATGCAATTGGTGGTGCAGGAGGCGTTGGAGACAATCGTGTGCTGCTGTTGCAGCGCGGCATGGTTGACGCCATAGACAATGGTGGCATCCACGTCGGCCTCCGCCGGTTGCGAAAACAGCACGCGCCGGGCGCCTTGCGCCAGATGCCGCTCGGCGCTGGCGCGATCGGTGAAGGCGCCGGTGCATTCGAGCACAATGTCCACGCCATAATCACGCCAGGGCAGTTGGCCGATGTCACGTTGTTGCGTCACATGCAGCACCTGCCCGTTGATCCGCAATTGGCCAGGGGCTGTCGTTACCGTGCCGGGAAATTTGCCGTGCGTGCTGTCGTAACGGGTGAGATGCGCCAGGGTTTGCAGATCGGCCAGTTCGTTCAAGGCCACGATCTCGAAGGCGTCGAGATCGTGGCGCTCGAAATAGGCGCGCAACACGCCGCGGCCAATGCGGCCCAGCCCGTTGATGGCGACCTTGATGGCGGGCGCGCTCAGAACAGGCTCTCCACCGCTGCGACGATGGCTTGCGTGGTAAAACCAAAATGTTTCATCAACACTGGGCCGGGCGCGGATTCGCCAAAAGTATTCATGCCCAGCACTTTGCCATCGAGGCCGACGTATTTGAACCAAAAGTCAGGATGCGCGGCTTCCACCGCTACGCGCCGGCGCACGCTATTGGGCAGCACTTGTTCCTTGTAGGCGGCGTCCTGCGCGTCGAACACGGTGGTGGAAGGCATGGCCACCAAACGTACCGCTTTGCCGACGGCTTGCAGGTTTTTGACCGCTTCGAGCGCAATGCTTTGCTCGGAGCCGGTGGCCAGCACGATAGCCTCCGGCGCGCCGGCGCAATCGCAGAGCACATAGGCGCCTTTGGCGATATTGGCGAGCTGCGTTTCGTCGCGCACGAGATGCGGCAGATTCTGCCGCGAGAGGACCAGCGCAGTGGGGCCGCCGCGATTGAGCAGCGCGGCTTTCCAGGCTACCGCGGTTTCCACCGCGTCGGCGGGGCGCCATAGCATCATGTTGGGGGTATTGCGCAGGTTGGCGAGCTGTTCCACGGGTTGATGCGTGGGGCCGTCTTCGCCCTGGCCGATGGAATCGTGGGTGAACACGAAAATCGTTTGCAATTTCATCAAGGCCGCCATGCGCACGGCGTTGCGCGCATAGTCCATGAACACCAGAAAAGTGCCGCCATACGGAATGAAACCGCCATGCAGCGCGATGCCGTTATTGAGCGCTACCATGCCGAATTCACGCACGCCGTAATACAAATAATTGCCGGCGCTATCGCGGCTGATGGGCACGCTGCCTTTCCAGTTGGTGAGGTTGGAGCCGGTGAGATCGGCGGAGCCGCCCACAAGTTCCGGCAACAGCGCGCCAAACGCGGCGAGGCAATTTTGCGAGGCTTTGCGGGTGGCGATGTTTTCGCCTTTGGCGGCGCATTCTTGAATGAAGGCGTCGGCTTGCTGTTCAAAATCGCCGTAAAATTGCCGCTTGAGACGGCGCACCAATTCCATCGCCAGTTCCGGATATTCTTCTTCGTAGCGCGTGAACAGTTCCTTCCACTGCATTTCCTGTTGAAAACCGCGTTCGCGCGCGTCCCAGGTTTGATAAATTTCCGCCGGAATATCGAAGGGTAAATATTCCCAATGCAAGACGCCGCGCGCGGCTTGTATTTCCTCGGTGCCAAGCGGCGAACCGTGCACGCCTTCGGTGCCTTGTTTGTTTGGCGCGCCGTAGCCGATGATGGTTTTGCACATCAACAGAGTTGGCTGTTCAGTGTTGGCTTTGGCCTGTGCGATCGCGGCGGCGACGGCGTCGCCATCGTGGCCATCCACCTTGATGACTTGCCAGCCGTAGGCGGCGAAGCGCTGCGCGGTGTCGTCGGCGAACCATTCTTGCACCTGGCCGTCGATGCTGATGCCGTTGTCGTCATAAAACGCGATCAGCTTGCCCAGTTTGAGCGTGCCGGCCAGGGAGCAGACTTCGTGCGAAATGCCTTCCATCAGGCAGCCGTCGCCAACGAATACATAGGTGTGATGATCGATCACCGGAAAATCCGGACGGTTGAACTGCGCCGCCAACGTGCGTTCGGCCAGCGCCATGCCCACCGCGTTGGCGAGCCCCTGCCCGAGCGGCCCGGTGGTGGTTTCCACGCCGGGCGTGTAGCCGTATTCCGGATGCCCCGGCGTTTTGGAATGCAGTTGGCGGAATTGCTTGAGATCGTCGATGCCAAGCTCGTAGCCGCTCAGGTGCAAGAGCGCATAAATCAGCATTGAGCCGTGGCCGTTCGACAGCACGAAACGGTCGCGGTTCACCCAGGCGGGGTTGCTGGGATTGTGGCGCAGAAAGTCATGCCACAGCGCCTCGGCGATGTCAGCCATGCCCATCGGCGCGCCAGGGTGGCCGGAATTGGCTTTCTGTACCGCGTCCATGCTGAGGGCACGAATGGCGTTGGCGCAGTCTTTGCGGGACGCCTTGCGCGTGTCAAGCTGATCGGGCCTTTGGGTAGCCGCCGGCATACTGCTGTCTCCTTCGGAAAAAGACGTGCATTCTCCCCTAACTCGCCCCCCTAGCCAATCTCCCCCACCACGCAAGCCGCCCGGGCGCTATAATCCGCGCTTTTACTTCATACCAGCCAAATAATCGCCATGACTCAGATCAAACATACGCTTTCCACCACCCGCGAAGGGGATTTCGCCCAATGGTACCAAGAGGTCATCAGTGAGGCGGAAATGGCCGAAGAATCCGGCGTGCGCGGCTGCATGGTGATCCGGCCCTGGGGTTATGGCATCTGGGAACGGATTCAGGCGCTGATGGACGCCGACATCAAGGCGGCGGGGGTACAGAACTGCTATTTTCCGCTATTTATTCCGCTGTCCTATTTCGCCAAGGAAGCCGAGCATGTCGAAGGTTTCGCCAAGGAAATGGCGGTGGTCACGCATCACCGGCTGATCAGCGACGGCAAAGGCTCGCTCACCCCCGACCCGGAAGCGAAGCTGGAAGAACCGCTAGTGGTGCGCCCGACCTCGGAGACGGTGATCGGCGCTGCCATGTCGCGCTGGGTGCAGTCCTGGCGCGATTTGCCGCTATTGACCAACCAATGGGCCAACGTGGTGCGCTGGGAAATGCGCACGCGTATGTTCCTGCGCACCAGCGAATTTCTGTGGCAAGAAGGCCACACCGCCCACGCTGACCGCGAGGACGCCATGAGCGAAACGCTGCGCGCGCTCGCCATGTACCGCGCCTTCGCCGAAAACGTGCTGGCAATGCCGGTAATCACCGGCGAAAAACCCGAGAACGAACGGTTCCCCGGCGCGGTGGCCACCTATTCCATCGAAGCCATGATGCAAGACGGCAAGGCGCTGCAAGCCGGCACCTCGCACTACCTTGGCACCGGTTTCGCCGAGGCCGCCGGCATTCAGTACCAAAACAAGGAAGGCCAGCAAGCGCTGTGCCACACCACCAGTTGGGGCGTTTCCACGCGCCTGATCGGCGGCGTCATCATGACCCACGGCGACGACGACGGCCTGCGCGTACCGCCGCGCATCGCGCCCTGGCAAATCGTGATTCTGCCGATGCTGCGCGACACCGAGGAAGACGCCGCCGTGCTCGCCTATTGCGAAGCACTGCGCCACGCGCTGGCGCAACTGCGCGCATTCGGCGAACCGCTGCGCGTACTGCACGACAAGCGCCCCGGCAAGGCCACGCAAAAACGCTGGATTTGGGTCAAAAAAGGCGTACCGCTGATTCTCGAAATCGGCGGCCGCGACGCCGCCAATGGCCAAGTCTCAGCGCTGCGCCGCGACCAGCTCTGGCGCGCCGACGCCAAGCCGAATTTCGTCGCGCAAACCAAAGACGCCTTCATCGCCAGCGCAGCCAGCGAGCTGGAAGCAATCCAAAGCAGCCTGTTCACCGAAGCCAAAGCCAAACGCGACGCCAACATCGTGCGCCACATCGACAGCTTAGACGCCCTGGCGAAATTCTACGCCGAAGACCAGCGCTACCCCGGCTGGGTCGAACTGTGCTGGTCAAAACCCACTGGCGCTGAACTGGAAGACACCGTCGCCCAACTCAAAGCGCTCAAGCTCAGCATCCGCAATACACCGCTGGATGGCGAACCGGTATCTGGAACGTGCATTTTTACCGGCAAACCGGCGGTAGAGAGGATTTATGTGGCGCGGGCGTATTGAGGCGGCGCCTTGCACCCGCCCACGGCGCGGCCACCTATCAATAAATTTGCGGCCCTTAGCCACATCTGGGCGCGTCTGAGACGCGCCCCTACCGCGCCCGTACATTCACTTTCGTAATTCGTTTCACCGATGCCCCGCCTTGCGTAGGAGCGCGTCTCAGACGCGCCCGGACGATGCCCGGCGTTACCCTGCTCTACCCGCCGCCAACGCATGAACGCTGGGCTCCGCCGGATTCAGCGCCAGCCTACTTATCTTCATGCTTCTTTTCATTGATGCCACCGGCTCATGCACCGCAAGGCTCAACGGCACCCTGCCATCGCCCGTTTCCTTAAATTTTTGAACGGATTCCTTCAAATAATATTGCTTGCCGTCCATTGGATACGCATAAATAAAACCATGTTTTATTCGCTGATTTTTGCTGAATGCCTGCTTGGTGACGCCCAGTATTTCGCCGGCCTTCGTCGCGGATACAAACTGCGAAATGGGACATGCGGCGAGGTACTGGGCAACCGTTACCTTGATGTAATTGTTCACCTTCGTTATTTCGCCAGCGGGAAGATACCGCCCCTTGCAAAGCGGGCATTGCAACCAGCGGATTTTAGGAACGCGCACGGAACCTAGCTCTTTGGTCTCGGCAAGGTAATCGCCCTCGGCCTTGCGCAACGTTTGGCCGCAGTCTTGGCATTTCATAATGTTCCAGCCTCAATTCATCTCGCGTAGGGCGAGTCTTGACCTGGGGTCTCCCCACAAATTTCCCGAAACTTTTTTCCTGAAACTTTTCCCTGAAACTTCCCACCCTCTCCCCCGCCCTCTCCCGCCAGCGGGAGAGGGAGTACCTCGGTGTCGCGACAAG
>JAITMI010000229.1 GCA_031277435.1 Pseudomonadales bacterium | reverse complement strand
CCGTGGTGGATTCCCGCCGCTGAGCTTGAGTCGCTAAACGATCATATTGTTGGCAAGATTTCCGTAGTGCGCGAGTATGGAGCCTAAGCCTTCAAGCGAGCCCGTTGACGCGGGCCGCTTAACTCATACCCATTAGGCAGCATAATCATGCGTCGGCTCACAAAAGTTGAAGATCGGTTCCAACTCACGGGGCGTCCGGGGCTTATTGTTGTCCCCGGCCCTTTAAGGTCGGAGATTTCAAGCGGAATAAACATTCCAGTTGAACTGCGCCGCCCTGACGGATCAGTGCTTGCCGCGCTTGCCAACTTGCAACATTTCTTCCAGTCTCCACCACCGCCTCCTCACCTTGCTGCGCAGTGGGGCTGCACTTTATATGGAGTTACTAAATCTGAAGTTCCCATTGGCACCGAAATTTGGAGTGCAGGTGCAGCCTGACATGCAGTTCAACATGGGCGCCGGGCCATGAATAATCCATCACAACTCATTGAGCGCTGCCCCAAGTGTGGTAGCGACGTTAACCTATCCACATAGCCCCTATCTCCGCACCTGGTACTCTCATGTCACAACGATTGCCCTGCTCCCAATGCGGCGCGCTCATTCTTCCCGAAACAGCCCAAAAAAATGCTGGCCTCTGTATGCCGTGCAAGGGCGGCTATCGCGAGCAAATTGAAGATGGAAAACGGGCCAACGAAGAACAAAAACAATTTTATGAGAGCGCGGAATACAAGTATTGGTCCAATCTTGTGGAGCGCGTTCACCATTCACCTGAAGGATTCGAGGGGCTCACCGAACAAGAGAAGATCTTCTATGCGGTATCTTGCCTTATCGGCGAGGTCTATAACGGCGGGTTTTATCAATTTTTTTCCAACAGTTCAGGGAGGCTTTATGGATATGCACTCAATGGCCTTCACGAACTTGGCGCGGAAACCTCGGCATCTTTGCTTGTTCAAGCCAAAGAGTTATTGTTTGAGGAGCGTCCTATTCCTCTTGATCGAGTTGAGCGTTTCCAGCTTATGCCTACGGAGGAAGCGCCAGAGATTGAGAAGCGCCTCGACGCTTTGGATAGAATTTTCTATACCGAACCAGATCAGGTGTCGGAAAAATGTGGAGCCTATGCCATCAAGCATCAGTTCTATCCCAGCGTCTAACATCGCTCAACCCAGCCGGCTTCGCCGCCGCTTAGCTTAATCTTCATAACCATGTCACTCACCATTGATTACCGCTTATTAGACGCTGGCTGGGCTGAATGCACGGTACAAACCGCGAACGCCAGCCAAGAACTCAGCGCGTCAGACTTGTCTGATGCTCTCAGAAATCTGGTGCTTGCCGCGGTGGCTATTCTTGCGGGCTTGCGCAGTGTAGCGACGAGCTTTGATGAAGAACCCGGCGAGTATCGCTGGGTTCTTGAATATACGGGCGGGCTTGAGATTTCTCTTAAAATTCTGTTATTCAATGAACTATGGGGCAACAAGCCTGACTCGGAAGGAGAAATTCTTATTCAAACCACTTGTCATCTTTTAGAGTTTGCCGAGGCGGTGGCAAATGCCGCCTCGCGTGTTCTCGAAAAATATGGCATCCAGGGCTACGCCGAAAAATGGCCTGAGCATGAATTTCCAAGCCGTGAGCTGAATCTCCTCAACGAATACATTGCTCAGTGGAAACACAACCTTCTTCAAGTTTAACCATGATATGCGGGAACAAATGCTGGAGCGGCTGCGCCGCCGCTTAACATAGGCATAAGGCCATTACGCGGGAATATTCCATGAAATTTCCACTGAAAATAAACGATCATGCGCGCTGCCTGGTTTGCAAGGCGCCATTGTCAGCCCCACGCGCCGACGCGGCGCAACAGCCTGAATCCGTCGCTTTTAGCTTTAACGTCTTATCTACCGTGCATGGGCCTAGTCACCCGGTATTCCTCGGCTCGCTGCTCCAGCTTGGCTGGGACTCTGGCATCCGTAAATCACCCCGTAGCCAGGCATCAATCGGTACGGCATTCACGGTTGCGAAAAAAGACGGGCGAGACGCCTCGGTTGGGGAAATCGATTTACATTGTTGTTCGGCGCACTGTCTGCGCCAACTTCTTAACGGCGCTCTTGACGAGCTGGAGCGCCGTATCAGCGAGCAAAGGCCAGTAGTTCATCAGGCGCGAAAGTCGCGGCGGTCTAAAGACGCCTAAGCGTTCAATACCCCAGCCAGAGGGCAGCGCCATCTTACTCTTGCGCCCCGCCATCCGTGTCTGGGATCATCGAACCCCCTTGATTTCACGCACGAGGCAAAACCATGAAAACGCAGTCCTTGTTATCTACCGCCCTTTTGCTGGCCTTGGCCTCCACCGCCGCTCAGGCGCAGACCAACGCCGGCAGCAAACCGCCCGAAGCCAGCCTGCCCTTCAGCATGACGCAAGTCGCCGACTTCAACCTGCCCTGGCGCATCGCCTTTCTGCCCGATGGCCGCATGTTGATTACCGAAAAGCCCGGCGACCTGTGGCTGGTTACGCAAGATGGCGCCAAGACGCAGCTTGCGAACGTGCCGGCGGTGCTGGCGCAGGGCCAGGGCGGCCTCTTGGGTATTTTCCTGTCGCCGAATTACGCCAACGACCAGAATGTGTACCTCACCTACTCGGAGCCGGACGACACCGGCGCGCTGTCGAGCCTGGCGCTGGCGCGCGCGCGGCTCAATATCGATAACGCCAGCCTCGACGGCTTGGAAGTCCTGTGGCGCCAGATGCCCAAGGGGCGCGGCGGCCAGTTCGGTGCGGAAATCGCCTTCGCGCCGGATGGGCAATCGCTGTTTTTGACCGTCGGCGACCGCCAGCGCTTCACCCCGGCGCAGGATCCCGACCAGGAACTCGGTAAAGTCCTGCATCTGACGCTCGACGGCAAACCCGCGCCCGGCAACCCGATGGCCGGCCAAAGCAGCGCCGCCAGCGTGCCCCTGATCGACCCGCCGCGTGACAGTGAAGTCGCCAAAACCGCGCCGGTCGTCAGCACCTATACCTTCCCCAGCCCCAACTTGGCGCGCGAGGAAACCTGGAGCAGCGGCCACCGCACCCCCTACGGCCTCGCCTTCGCGCCCGATGGCAGCCTGTGGGAAGTCGAACACGGCCCGCGCGGCGGCGACGAATTGAACCGCATCGAGCCCGGCAACAACTACGGCTGGCCGCTGGCGTCGTATTCCACCAACTACAACGGCGTGGAAATCCCCAGCCCCGACACCCGCGCCGACCTAGCCAAACCGGTGATCTACTGGACCCCGGTCATCGCCCCCGGCAGCCTCATCTTCTACAGCGGCGCCATGTTCCCCGCGTGGGAAGGTTCCGGACTGATCGGCGGCATGGGCTCGATGACGCTGAATCGCTTCACCCTCGACGGCCAAGGCGGCGCCACGCCCCAGGAACGCTGGGATGTCGGTAAGCGTGTCCGCGACATTCGCGTCGCCCCCGACGGCGCGCTGTGGATGATCGAAGACGCCAATCCCGGCGGCTTGTTCCGCGTAACGCCCAACTAAAGCGCTCATCCGCCGCGCAACTCCTTCCCCCGCTCGCGGGGGAAGGCTGGGATGGGGGAACTATTGGTATTCCACTTACATCAGGCACAGCCATGATCCGTTTTCACTCCCTGGCGGCGCTGCTCAGCGTGAGCTTATTGGCCGCCTGTTCCACTACCACTACCACCACCAACAACAACTCAATTACAACCAACAGTTCCATTACTAATACCATGAACGCCAGCGCGCCAGCGGCCACTGATAATCCCTTTTTTACCCCCAGCACGCTCGATTTGCACTACCCGCGTTTCGACCTGATCCGGAACGAGCATTACCTGCCCGCCTTCGAGCGCGGCATGAGCGAGCAATTGGCCGAGATCGGCGCCATTACCGCGCAAAACGCGGCGCCTGATTTCGCCAACACCATCGTGCCCTTGGAACTGTCGGGGCAATTGCTCAACCGCGTTTCCAGCGTGTTTTTCGCGCTCAGTTCCGCGCATACCAACGAGGCCATTCAAGCCTTGGAAGTGGAGCTGGCGCCGCGCCTCGCTGAACACCGCGACCGGATTCTGCTTAACGGCGCGCTATTCGCCCGCGTCAAAACCGTGTACGACGCGCGTGCCAACGCGAATCTTGACGCCGAATCGCTACGCTTATTGGAACAAACCTACAAGGATTTCCTGCGTGCCGGCGCGCTGCTCAACGCCGAAGATCAGGAACTGCTCAAAGCCTACAACAGCCGCCTGGCTGAACTCGGCACCCGCTTCGACCAAAACGTATTGGCGGAAGTGAACGCCAGCGCCATCGTGGTGGATGAGCGCGACGAACTCCACGGCCTCAGCGACGCCGAAATTCAAGGCGCCGCCGCTGCCGCCAGCGCGCGCAGCCTACCAGGCAAATTCGTGATCCCGCTACTCAACACCAGCGGCCAACCCTCGCTCAGCGAGCTCGAAAACCGCGCGCTGCGGCAACGCATCATGCAAACCTCGCTGGCGCGCGGCAGCGGTGGCGGCGACTACGACAACCGCGAAATCGTCAGCATTACCGCGCAATTACGCGGCGAACGCGCGCAACTCTTGGGCTACCCCAATTACGCCGCTTACGTATTGGAAGAACAAACCGCGCGCAGCGTGGCAGCGGTAGAGCAAATGCTGGCCAACCTCACCCCGCCCGCCATCGCCAACGCCGAACGCGAAGCCGCCGATTTACAAACGATGATTCAAAATGAAGGCGCCGACTTTCAACTCGCCGCCTGGGACTGGGCCTATTACGCGGAAAAACTGCGCCAAGCGCGTTACAACTTCGACGAAAATCAATTGCGCCCCTATTTTGAATTGAACAACGTGCTGGAAAAAGGCGTGTTTTACGCCGCCGAACAGCTTTACGGCATCAGCTTCAAACGCCGCGACGATCTGCCCGTGTATCAGGAAGATGTGCGCGTTTACGAAGTGTTCGACGCCGATGGTTCTACGCTGGCGCTCTTCATCGCCGACCCTTATGCCCGCGCCAACAAAAACGGCGGCGCCTGGATGAACGACTACGTGCCGCAATCAGCGCTGCTCGATACCAAGGCGATCGTCGGCAATCACAGCAATATCCCCAAGCCGCCCGCTGGCGAACCCACGCTATTGACCTTCGATGAAGTCATCACGCTGTTCCACGAATTCGGCCACGCGCTGCACGGCATGTTTTCCCAGGTCACTTACCCGAGCTTTTCCGGCACCAACGTACCGCGCGATTTCGTCGAATATCCTTCACAAGTCAACGAAATGTGGGCCACCTGGCCCGAGGTGCTGAAGCACTACGCGCTACATTACCAAAGCGGCGCGCCAATGCCGGAAGAATTATTGAACAAGGTATTGGAAACACAAAAATTCAACCAAGGCTTCGCCACCAGCGAATACCTGATGGCCTCGATCACCGACATGGCGCTGCACGTCCTGCCGCCCGAACAAGTCCCCGCGCCCGAAGCCCTGATGCAATTCGAAGCCGATGCCCTGAGCGCCGCCGGCGCCAAGCTCGACACCCTGCCGCCACGCTACCGCCTGCCCTATTTCTCGCACATCATGGGCGGCTACGGCGCGGGCTATTATTCCTACATCTGGAGCGAAGTGCTCGACGCCGACACGGTGGAATGGTTCAAACAAAACGGCGGCATGACGCGCCAAAACGGCCAGCATTTCCGCGACACCCTGCTCTCGCGCGGCGGCAGCGAGGAAGCCATGATCTTGTTCCGTAATTTCCGTGGCCGCGACCCCGTGGTGGAGCCTTTATTGGAACGGCGTGGGCTTGAGTGAGGAGTTTTTCACTATCCGAAGTGCTTCAGAAGGTAAAAAACGCAATCAAAATTGGACAACCCGCTACGCGCCTGAGGATTGCGCAAATCGCCTCTCTGATATACAGTCAACCAACGTATATCCACCATCGAGATCGCCATGCAAGTCGCTAAATGGGGCAATAGTCTGGCCGTCCGGCTGCCTGCGTCTATTGGAGAAGTGCTTGGGTTAAATGAAGGCGACGACATTGAGATCGTCGTCGATGGCCCGCGCACCTTCGCGGTGCGGAAAAAACCTGGAACCGCCGATCTATTGCAGCGATTGCG
>JAITMI010000217.1 GCA_031277435.1 Pseudomonadales bacterium | reverse complement strand
GTGAATACCTTGGAGCAGCGCCCCGCCACCAAGCTGAGCCTGAACGAAATCGCGCTGTGCGAGCTCAATTTTGACCAGAATATTTATTTCGATCCTTATGCCGATAACTCTGGCACTGGCGCCTTCATCATTATTGACCGTTTGAGCAACGTCACGGTGGGCGCCGGCATGATCGAGCCGGGCGACCAGTCGCCGCGCGGCGCCGCCAGGCACGATGGCCACGTCACTACCGAAGAACGCGCCATCCGATACGGCCAGCAGCCAGTTACCGTGATGTTCGTGGGCCTGTCGGGTTCCGGCAAATCGACGCTGGCGCACGCGCTGGAGCGGCGCCTGTTCGACATGGGCCGCGTCAGCACCGTGCTCGATGGCAAGATGATGCGCCAAGGCATCAGCAAGGATCTGCCGCACGATGCCACTGGCCGTGCCGAAAATCTGCGTCGCAGCGCCTACATCGCGCGGTATTTGAACGATTCCGGCCTGATTTGCTGCGCCGCCTTCGTGGCCGCCAGCGCCGAAGCCCGCGACCACGCCATCAGCGTGATCGGCCAGGATCATTGCATCGTGGTGTATCTCAACCCGCCGCTTGAGGTCTGCCAGGCGCGCGATCCCAGCGGCCTCTACGCCGCCGCGCAAAACCGCGACAGCGACGGCGGCGACGTGCCCGGCCTGTCCTTCCCCTACGAAGCGCCAGAAGCGCCCGATCTGGTGCTACCCACCGACCAAATGCGCATAGACGAATGCGTGGACCGGGTCATCAATCTCATGAAGGAACGATTGGTACTCTGAGCGTGCTTGGGTAACCAAAACACATCGGGGCCTTTGCGGCCCCGAGTGCTTTGGTGCTTGTTACAACGCGTTTACCATTCCTTTCGTAGATATTCCTGATAAGCCAGTCCATCGACTTTATATTTGCCCCATAGGCCAAAAGCACCGTCAACCAGCAGGTGCTGGTGGTGTTGAAGATAGTCATCTATCGCGGCGCCGACCAAAGAGGCGTGGGACTGTTGCCTTCGCTTGGCGAGGGCGTCGAGTGCCTTCACTTGAGCATCACTTATATCAATAAGGATCAGCATGACACGCTTCGTGGCATATAACGCGCAATGGATTTAATGTTCCTCTGCCACCGTGCGATACACAAACCCCGCGATCAGCGCGCCAACGATGGGCGCGACCCAGAACAGCCAAAGCTGCGCCAAGGCCCAGCCGCCGGCGAACAGGGCGGGGGCGGTGGAGCGGGCGGGGTTTACGCTGGTGTTGGTGACGGGGATCGAGATCAGGTGGATCAAGGTCAGGCACAGGCCGATGGCGATGGGGGCGAAGCCGGCTGGCGCGCGGCGATCGGTGGCGCCGAGGATCACGAACAGGAAGGCGAAGGTCATCACGATTTCGCATACCAGCGCCGCCAGCATGGAATAGCCGCCCGGTGAATGTTCGCCGTAGCCGTTACTGGCGAAGCCGGCCCCTACGTCGAAGCCCGCCGCGCCCGAGGCGATGAGATACAAAATCCCCGCGCCAACGATGCCGCCGAGCACCTGGGCGATGATGTAAGGCGGCAGTTCAGCCGCCGGAAAACGCCCGCCTGCCCACAAGCCTACCGATACCGCAGGGTTGAGATGACAGCCTGAAATGTGGCCGATGGCGAAGGCCATAGTCAGCACCGTCAAACCAAAGGCCAGCGATACGCCGACGAAGGCGATGCCCAAGGGGTTGCCAACGCCGCCGAAGTTCGCCGCCAGCACCGCGCTGCCGCAGCCGCCCAGTACCAACCATGCCGTGCCAATAAATTCCGCCGTAAGTTTACGCATCATAGATAGTTCCCTCTGTTTACTGGTGTGTTTGAGTCCGATCCGGCGCATGGCTGAACCGGCGGCGTATTCTCCCACGAGTTTTCCGCTCAAGCGCCCGGCGGCGGAAGAAAATTACAGCTCTCAGGGCTTGGCGGCGGGGAGCTTGCAGAAGGCCAGCAGGAAATCGTCCACGGTGGCGATGCTGGCTTGCTTGATCTCCTCATCACTGAGCGGCGCCAGCACGCCGCATTCGCGTTGCAGCATGGTGCGGTGCAGCACCATCGAGGTGAAATAACGGCTGAGCTGATCGGCGCTGAAACTCGCGCTCGGCTGATAATGCCCGAACAGCTTCAACAGGCTCTGGTAGGCGACATCCGGCCCCGAAGTGAAATAGTGATGCCCCACCTTCGAGCCATTGGCGGACATCTGAAAAATCAAGCGCCGGAGCGCCAGGGTGCGGTCATTGGACGCCACGCGCAGCACGGCATCCGCCACCGCGTACAGCGCCTCGCGCAGCGGCTGGCCCTGATAGCCGCGGGCGGTTTCCAGCATGTTTTGGTGATACACCGACAGCTCGCGCTCCACCACGGCCAGAAACAGATCTTCCTTGCTGCCGAAATAGCGGTAGATGGATTCCTTGGAAATACCCGCCTCGCGGGCCATGACGTTGATGCTGGTGCCGTCGAAGCCTTTGACGCGAAAGTTTTCGCTGGCGATGTCCAGCACTTCTTCGCGCTTGTCGGTGGAACGTGGTTTCGGGGAGCTGCCGCTCGTGGCCATCGGGGATTTCTCGCAATCTGGGACGCAAACCAAGCCGGCAAGGCCGCCAGCTTCTCAATAAATAGCAGGCATATTATGCAGGGTACTTGACTAAATTTCTCGATCTGTTTATTATACGAACCGTACTGTACGGTTCAATCTTGAACAGGCAGCTGCGGGTTACCACCAAAGCCGTTTTTCCCAAGCCGGCTTTGGCGGCAATCAGCAACAGTCCCCTCTGAAAGGCCTCGAAATAAATAATTTGATTTCGAGGCTTTTTTTTGCCCGTCTTTTACCAGCCCTCGCCGCTTGCTTCAGAGACGATAGCCAATGTTCAGGTACAAACTGGCCGGTTCGCCCACGAAATAACGCTCATTGCCAAAGCCCACGTCGGCGCGTTCGGCGTAATCGACATCCAGCAGGTTGGTGATGCGCGCGCCGTAGTACCAGTGCTGCCCCAGGCTGCCCCGGTAACGCAGGTTGAGGAGTTTGTGGCCGGGGTACTCTACGGTGTTGGCTTCGTCGGCGAAGTATTTGCCCATGTACACGCCTTCCAGTTCGAGTTCATGGCCAGCGGCGATTTGCCACAACAATTGCGCGCCACCAGTCACGCGCGGCGCGGTGTCGATGTCGAGGCCATCGAGATTCACCGGGCCGGGGTTGAGCGTGCCTTCATAAGTATGGCGCGCGTAAGCGCCGTTGACACCGAGGCGCCAGGCGTCGTTGAACTGCCAAGCCAGATTCCACTCGATACCGCGATGCTTGGTTTCGGCGCCGCTGTGATTCTCACGGTTGCTGTCCTGAAAAATCACGTTGTCCTTGGTCATGTAAAAGGCGGCTATTGCGTAGTTGATATTGCTGGCGGCAATGCGCCCACGCCAACCCGCCTCAATACTACGCGCCTCCTCCGAATCGAGATCCGCCACGTTCTGATTGCTTTGCAAACGGTAAACTTCGTTGGTCTCCGGCGCGCGGAAGGCTTGCGCCAGGTTCACGTAGACTTGGTTGTTGGCGCTGAAATCGTGAATCCAGCCCACTTGCGCCGACACGTTATCGTAAGTGTCGCTGCGATCCGCCGGGCGGTTGAAGCGGCAGCCGCCCAAATCACACGGCGTGCCGTCGTC
>JAITMI010000139.1 GCA_031277435.1 Pseudomonadales bacterium | reverse complement strand
ACTCGCCACTGGCGAGCAAACGACCATCGCCTTGCTTTGCATGGCGTTGGAAAATCTCGGTTATCCGGCGCGCTCGTACACGGGAGGGCAAGTCAAGATCTTGACCGACCGCGTATATACCAAGGCCCGTATCGTCGAAATTGACGATGCCCCGATCAGGAAGGATCTGAACGAAGGCAGGGTCGTAGTGGTTGCCGGTTTTCAGGGAGTGGATGATGAGGGGAATATCACGACTCTAGGCAGAGGTGGTTCAGACACCACGGCGGTAGCGCTGGCGGCTGCTCTCAAGGCGGCTGAATGCCAGATCTACACCGATGTAGACGGCGTCTATACCACCGATCCGCGAGTCGTCCCCGAGGCGCGTAGATTGGATCGAATTACATTCGAGGAAATGCTCGAATTAGCGAGTCTTGGTGCCAAAGTGCTGCAAATACGCTCAGTGGAATTCGCCGGCAAATACAACGTGCCGTTGCGTGTGTTATCCAGTTTTGAAGATGGTCCAGGCACCCTAATCGTCTCGGAGGAAAGTAACATGATGGAAAACCCAATAATCTCGGGAATCGCATTTACTCGCGATGAAACCAAGCTGAGCGTCATCGGCGTTCCCGACGTGCCTGGGATGGCATATCGAGTATTTGGCCCTATCAGCGACGCCAACATCGAAGTTGACGTCATCGTCCAGAACGTGGGCGGCGATGGGACCAATGACATTACTTTTACCGTGCAGCGCAAGGACACGGATAAAGCGGCTCGCATTTTGGAACTGGTGGGCAAGGAAATCGGAGCGGAAGGGATCGAAGTTGACGGCAAGGTATGCAAGGTGTCTTTAGTGGGCGTGGGTATGCGTTCACATGCCGGCATAGCTAGCAAGATGTTCGAAGCGCTCGCGAAAGAGTCCATCAATATCCAGTTAATCACTACTTCAGAGATCAAAATCTCCGTCGTGCTCGAGGAGAAGTATCTGGAGTTAGCGGTAAGGTCCTTGCACGAGGCTTTCGGCTTGAAGGATCCAGTCTGAAAGCTCAAGGGTCGGTTAGCGGCGGAGTTTGACGCGCCTATCAGGGTGTCACCGCGCGCGAACCGTAATGCAAGCGCTTCATGCAATGGACGGACCTCAAGAAGGACACGTCATGGCAGGAGCTATGGAGGTTAACTATGTTGATATTAACGCGCAGGGTTGGAGAAACCCTGATGGTAGGAGACAACGTCACCGTTACGGTGCTCGGTGTGAAAGGCAACCAAGTCCGCATAGGCGTGAATGCGCCCAAGGACATCGCTGTACATCGCGAGGAAATTTACGATCGCATCCGTAAGGAGGCTGGCAGTATCGCCAGTGATTGCGACGGAAATTCCTGATACGCTGCTTGCATGATAATAAAAACTAGACATTAGTCGTTATTAATGTAGTGGTTAATGTAGTCATTGAGCGCGCTGTGATATATCATGCCGCGCTCAAATTGGAGAGATGGCCGAGAGGCCGAAGGCGCGCCCCTGCTAAGGGCGTATGGGCCAAAAGCCCATCGAGGGTTCGAATCCCTCTCTCTCCGCCAGACCTGAAAACCCGGCTATCGCCGGGTTTTTTTTGCCTTGAAATTCCGCCGCCGCCCCCCATTTACGGCGCATTCGTAACAACACAGGAGCCACGCCACTCATGGGAGCCGCTGAAAAGCAAACCTTGGGTTTTCAAACCGAAGCCAAGCAACTTTTGCATCTGATGATCCATTCCTTGTACAGCAACAAGGAAATCTTTCTGCGCGAACTCATCTCCAACGCCGCCGACGCCGCCGACAAGCTGCGTTTTCTCGCGCTTGGCGACGGCTCGCTGTACGAAGGCGACGCCGAGCTCAAGATCACGGTGGAGGTCGATAGCGAAAACAAAACCATCACCATCACCGACAACGGCATCGGCATGACGCAAGAGGAGGCGATCGAAAATCTCGGCACCATCGCCAAATCCGGCACCGCGCAATTTCTCAAGAGCCTCACCGGCGATCAGAAAAAAGATTCGCAGCTCATCGGCCAGTTCGGCGTGGGGTTTTATTCGGCTTTCATCGTCAGCGACCGCGTCGAAGTTTTCTCGCGCAAGGCCGGCTTGCCGCCGGAGCAGGGCGTGCACTGGGAATCGGCGGGCGAAGCCGAATTCAGCGTTGAAGCCGCCAACCGCCCCCAGCGCGGCACCTCGGTGGTGCTGCACTTGAAGGCGGACGAACAAGATTTCGCCGACGCCTACCGCTTGCGCGGCATCGTCAAGAAATACGCCGATCACATCTCGCTGCCGGTATTGATGGAAAAACCGCGCTTTGGCGAAGAAGAAAACGCCCAGGACGCGGCACCCGAATACGAAACGGTGAACGCCGCCAAGGCGCTGTGGACGCGCCCGCGCAACGACATCAGCGACGCGGAATACCAGGAATTCTATAAACACATCAGCCACGATTTCAGCGATCCCTTGGAGTGGAGCCACAACAAGGTTGAAGGCAAACTCGAATACACCTCGCTCTTGTATCTGCCCAAACGCGCGCCTTTTGATCTATGGAATCGCGACGGCGCGCGCGGGCTCAAGCTCTACGTGCAGCGTATTTTCATCATGGACGACGCCGAGCAGTTTCTGCCCTTGTACCTGCGCTTCGTCAAGGGCGTGGTGGATTCCAACGACATTTCACTCAACGTCAGCCGCGAAATTCTGCAACAAGACCCGGCGGTCGAATCGATGAAAAGCGCGCTCACCAAGCGCGTGCTCGACATGCTGGAAAAACTCAAGAAAAAATCCCCCGAACAATACCAGGAATTTTGGCAGCAATTCGGCAACGTGCTGAAGGAAGGCCCCTCGGAAGATTTCACCAACAAGGAGAAAGTCGCCAAGCTCCTGCTGTTCGCTACCACTCATACCAATACAGCCCAGCAGGACCAGACCCTGGAAGATTACGTGGGCCGCATGAAGGAAGGGCAAAAAGCTATTTATTACATCGCCGGCGACAGCTATAACGCCGTCCGCAACAGCCCGCATCTGGAAGTGCTGCGCCAAAAAGGCATCGAAGTATTGCTCTTGTCCGACCGCATCGACGAATGGCTGATGAGCCATCTCGGCGAATTCGACGGCAAACCCTTGCAGGACGTCACCAAGGGCGAGCTTGATCTGAGCGCCTTCGACAGCGCGGAAGAGCAGGAAAAACACCAGGCCGAGGACGCGCAAGCCAAACCCTTGCTTGATCGTCTCAAGGCCGCGCTGGGCGAGCGCGCGAGCGAGGTGCGGGTGACGCATCGTTTGACCGATTCGCCGGCCTGTTTAGCGGTGGGCGAATACGACATGGGCGCGCAGATGCGCCGCATCATGGAAGCCGCCGGGCAAAAAGTGCCGGACAGCAAGCCGATTTTCGAGATCAACGCCGCGCATCCCTTGCTGCGCAAACTGGATCAGGAAGCCGATGAACAGCGTTTCGAGGATTTGGCGCTGATCCTGTTCGATCAGGCTTGCCTGGCGGAAGGGCGTCAGCTCGACGACCCGGCGCAATACATCAGCAAGCTCAACCGTTTGCTGCTCGATCCTAACCGCTGATTTTTGGTTGGTGATCCTGCGTGAGGAGAGGGCGGCCTGGGCCGCCCTCATTCGTTG
>JAITMI010000134.1 GCA_031277435.1 Pseudomonadales bacterium | reverse complement strand
CTCCCCCTCGCGATCTGTTTCTTCTCTTAACCTATTTCTATCCGCTGCCACTCGTGTTATTGCTGCGCGGCGCGCTGCCCGGCTGGTGTTTGGGGCTGAGTAAGCGCTGCAACTTTTGTGCGCCATGTTCGGTCTGGCGCCAGGTGGCGGGCGTGGCCGTGTCTCGTTGCGTGCATACGCCGCTTTTAGCATTCTTCCCGCCGCGGAGCCGGTCGCCGCGGTCCCTGTTTCTTTGGAGTGACTTTGTCATGAGCAAGCAGTTGCGCGCCGGCTTCAAGTTGGTGGTAGTGAGCCTGATTTTGAGTTTCTGTCACGGCAGCCTGGGCCAGAGCTTGCCGGATTTCACCGTATTGGTGGAAGACAACGCGCCGGCCATCGTCAACGTCAGCACCACGCGCAAGGTGACTGAGGAAGCGCAGCAGGAGCGCGAAACGCTGGAGCAGCTATTGCGCTATCTCTACCGCGACCGCGCGCCGGAATTCGAGCTGCCCGAACCCGAGGAACGCGAAGCCGCCGCCACCGGCTCGGGCTTCATCATTGATCCGGGCGGCTATCTCATCACCAATCATCACGTCATCGCCGACGCTGACGAGATCACCATCACGCTCAACGATCAGCGCGAATTCAAAGCCACGGTGGTCGGTTCCGACGTGCCTTCCGACCTGGCGCTGCTCAAGATCGACGCCAGCGATCTGCCCACGGTCACCCTCGGCGATTCCAGCCAGTTGAAGGTGGGCGAATGGGTACTGGCGATCGGCTCGCCCTTTGGTTTGCAGTATTCGGTGGCGGCGGGCATCGTCAGTTACATGGGCCGCAGCCTGCCTTCGGAAGACGGCCAATACGTGTCGTTCATCCAGACCGACGTCGCCATCAACCCCGGCCATTCCGGCGGCCCGCTGTTCAACTTGCGCGGCGAGGTGATCGGCATCAACTCGCAGATTTTCACCAGCAACGGCGGCTCCATTGGCCTGTCCTTCGCGATTCCGGTTGACGTGGCCAAGAACGTGATCGGCCAGTTGCGCGATTCCGGCACGGTGCGCCGCGGCTGGCTGGGGGTAGGGTATGAGGATGTCAGCCAAAGCCTGTCCGAAGCCTTCGGGCTCGACACGCCGCGCGGCGCGCTGGTCAACCGCATCATCAAGGACAGCCCGGCGCAGGCGGCTGGCATTCAGTTGGGCGACGTCATCACCGCGTTCGACAATCATCCCATCCGCAAGAGCGCCGATCTGCCGTATTACGTCGGCCTGGTGCTGCCGAATTCGACGGTGCCGGTGGATTTGATCCGCAACGGCCAGCCCACGCGGATCGACCTCACGATTGGCCTGCGCGATGAAGAAGTCATCGCCGCCGTGCCCGAAGCGCCCGAGCTTAACCGCCTCGGCCTGGTGGTGGTGCCGGCGGACAAGGAACTCTTGAGCAATCTCGGCGTAGCCGTCACCAAAGCCATCGTGGTGCAGGAAGTCAGCGGCGTGGCGGAAGCGGCCAAACTACGCATGGGCGACGTGATCCTGACGCTCAACGGCGAGGAAGTCGGCACCCAGGCGGAGCTTGACGCCTTGGCCAAGGACTTGCCGGCCAACCGTTCGCTGCCGGTGTTGGTGTCGCGCGGCGGCGGGCAAACCTTCTTTACCATCCGCATCGACGAATAAAAAGCGGTCTCACAACAAGTTGATTTCGCTTGCAAAAATACCGCTCAAGCGCCGTGGTGATTGGCGCTTGAGCCGCTTTCGGGTACCATGTCGCGCTTTTTTGGCCCAGGCAAGGTAGCAATGCTCCGTGAGTGATCTCAGTCATATCCGCAATTTTTCGATCATTGCCCACATCGACCACGGCAAGTCCACGCTGGCGGATCGCTTCATTCAGATTTGCGGCGGCCTGAGCGACCGTGAAATGTCGGAGCAAGTGCTGGACTCGATGGACATCGAGCGCGAGCGCGGCATCACCATCAAGGCGCAGTCGGTCACGCTCGACTATCGCGCCGCCAACGGCAAACTCTATCAGCTCAATTTCATCGACACGCCCGGTCACGTCGATTTCAGTTACGTAGTCTCGCGCTCGCTCGCCGCCTGCGAAGGCGCGCTCTTGATCGTCGGTGCCGCGCAAGGCGTGGAAGCGCAGTCGGTGGCCAATTGTTACACCGCGATCGAGCAGGGTTTGGAAGTGATTCCGGTGCTCAACAAAATGGATTTGCCGCAGGCCGAGCCAGAGCGGGTGAAAAAAGAAATCGAGGAAATCATCGGCATCGACGCCAGCAACGCCGTCTCATGCAGCGCCAAGAGCGGCATGGGCGTAACCGATGTTCTGGAAACTTTGATCCGCGACATCCCGCCGCCGCAAGGCGAGATCGACGGCGATCTGCAAGCGCTCATTATTGACTCTTGGTTCGATAACTACCTCGGCGTGGTATCGCTGGTGCGCGTGCGCCACGGCACTTTGCGCAAGGGCGACAAAATCATCGCCAAATCCACCGGCCGCGTGCATGTGGTGGACAGCGTCGGCATCTTCACCCCCAAGCGCGTGGTGCGCGACGAATTGAAAGCCGGCGAAGTGGGTTTCATCGAGGCCGGCATCAAGGAAATCAAAGGCGCGCCGGTGGGCGACACCATCACCCTGGCGAAAACCCCCACGGTGCCCGCGCTGCCCGGTTTCAAACAAGTACAGGCGCAGGTGTACGCGGGTTTGTTCCCGGTTTCCGCCGACGATTACGACGCCTTCCGCGACGCGCTGGAAAAACTCACGCTCAACGACGCCGCGCTGCAATACGAACCGGAAAATTCCGACGCGCTCGGCATTGGTTTCCGCTGCGGTTTTCTCGGCATGTTGCACATGGAAATCGTGCAGGAGCGTTTGGAACGCCACTACAATCTCGACCTCATCACCTCGGCGCCAACCGTGGTATACGAAGTGGTGACCAAGCGCGGCGAGGTATTGAAAGTGGACAGCCCCTCGCGCCTGCCGCCGATGGGCAACATCGAGGAAATGCGCGAGCCGATCGTGGAAGCCAGCATTCTGGTGCCGCAGGAATATCTCGGCGGCGTGCTGGCCTTATGCGTCGACAAACGCGGCGTGCAGCAAGACATGCAGTTCATCGGCAACCAGGTATCGCTGCGCTATGAATTGCCGATGAACGAAGTGGTGCTGGATTTCTTCGACCGCCTCAAGTCAGTCAGCCGCGGCTATGCCTCGCTTGATTATCACTTCGTGCGTTTTCAAAGCGCCAAACTGGTGCGGCTCGACATCCTCATCAACGGCGACCCAGTTGATGCGCTGGCCTTGATCGTGCACCGCGACCAAGCGCAGACCAAAGGCCGCGTACTGACGGAAAAAATGCAGGAATTGATTCCGCGCCAGCTTTACGATGTCGCGATCCAGGCCGCCATCGGCGGGCAGATCGTGGCGCGCAGCACGGTCAAGGCGCTACGCAAGAACGTACTCGCCAAATGCTACGGCGGCGACGTCAGCCGCAAGAAAAAACTGCTCGAAAAACAAAAAGCCGGTAAAAAACGCATGAAACAAGTCGGTAGCGTGGAAGTGCCGCAGGAAGCCTTCCTGGCTATTTTGAAAGTGGATAAATAAACGGAACGCGGACGCTTATGAACATAGATTTTTCCCTGGTGTTGGTACTGCTCTGCGCGCTCAGCGGAGCGATCTGGCTGGCTGACGCGCTCTTGTGGCGCCGTCCGCGGCAACAGCGGACGCAGGAATTTTTGCGCCGCAACAATAGCAATGCCGCCGCGTTCGAAACCTATCTGGAATCGCTCGACGCCAACGGCGAGCCGATACCCAATAGCGAGGTCAAGGTGGACGTGGTGAGCCAGGCGGCGTTCCGCCAGGCGCTGGCCTTGGCGCGTGAACCGGCGCCGGTGGAATACGCCAAGTCCTTCTTTCCGATTCTGTTCGCGGTACTCTTGCTGCGCTCGTTTTTGTTCGAACCATTCCAGATTCCCTCCGGCTCAATGATCCCCACGCTGCAAATCGGCGACTTCATCGTGGTCAACAAATTCGCCTACGGCCTGCGCCTGCCGGTGCTCGGCACCAAGATCGTGCCGCTGGGCGAGCCCCAGCGCGGCGATGTCATGGTATTTATTCCGCCGCACGACCCGCACTATTTCATCAAGCGCGTGATCGGCTTGCCTGGCGATCACATCCAGTACAAAAACAAAACCGTTTACGTCAATGGCGAACCCTTGCCGCAAGAATTCATCGGCGCCAGCGACGACGAGCCGGGCGTGATGCTGTCGCACGAAACCGTGAACGGCCTCGAACACGACATTCACCTGATGCCCTCGCGCAACTTCCTGCCGCGCTTCTCCGACTGGCTGCAACCCGAAGGCGCGGTGATTCCCGAAGGCTATTACTTCATGATGGGCGACAACCGCGACAACAGCAGCGACAGCCGCGAATGGGGTCCGGTGTCCGAGGACAGCATCGTTGGCAAAGCGGTGGCGGTGTGGATGCACAAGGAGCCCGGCCTGCATCTGCCCAGCTTTTCACAGGCCCGTTTGATTCGCAGTCCCTAGCCATCGGTCATTATGGAACGCTTGTGCGCCAGCCTGTCGTATCAATTCCGTGACACGGAACTTTTGCGCCGCGCGCTGCGCCACTGTAGCGCCGGCAAGGACAACAACGAGCGCCTGGAGTTTCTGGGCGACGCGGTGCTCGGTATGATTGTTTCGGAACTGCTGTTCCAACACTATCCCGCCGCGCCCGAAGGCGAACTCAGCCGCCTGCGCGCCGCCCTGGTGCAGCAGTCCACGCTGGCGGAGCTGGCGCGCGGCCTCGCGCTCGGGCAATACCTCAGCCTCGGCCAGGGTGAACTTAAATCCGGCGGCGCCAACCGCGACTCAATCCTGGCGGACGCCTTCGAAGCCCTGATCAGCGCGCTCTATCTTGATGGCGGCTACGAGGCCTGCGCCACCCGCGTGCGGCAATGGTTTTTGCCGCTCCTGGCACGCAAGGGGCCCTGGAGCAACAGCAAGGATCCCAAGACCCGCCTGCAAGAATATATGCAAGCGCGCAAATTGCCGCTGCCGCACTACAGCATCCGCGAAATCGCCGGCCGGGATCACTCGCAGCGCTTTCACGTCGATTGTCAGGTAACGCTATTGCGCGAACCGGTGACCGGCAGCGGCCAGAGCCGTAAGGAAGCCGAACAGAAAGCGGCGCGCCTGGCGCTCACCCAACTGGGAGCCGATGATGACTGATGATTCCACCACCAGTGACGGCACGCCAACGCGCTCTGGCCTGGTCGCCTTGGTGGGCCGGCCCAATGTCGGCAAATCGACACTGCTCAATCACCTGATCGGTCAAAAAATCAGCATCACCTCGCGCAAGCCGCAAACCACCCGCCAGCGCCTCTTGGGTATCAAAACAGTTGGCGCGGCGCAGATCGTATTCGTCGACACGCCCGGCTATCACCAGGGGTACCGCAAAG
>JAITMI010000288.1 GCA_031277435.1 Pseudomonadales bacterium | reverse complement strand
TCGCGGCGAGCACCCGCGACGGCGAAGATCCACTGGTATTACGCGCGTTCCAGAACGCACTGGCGCAGGAAGCGCGGCTGCTCTTGGTGCTGGTGCCGCGCCATCCCGAGCGTTTCGCGCGGGCGGCGGATTTGGCGGCGCAGGCAGGCTTACAGGTACAGCGCGCCAGCGCGGGCGAATTATTGAACGCCAAGACGCAAGTCTTGATCGGCGACACCATGGGCCAGCTCGATTATTACTATGGCCTGGCGAATCTGGCCTTCGTCGGCGGTTAGCTGGTCGATACCGGCTGCCAGAACGTGATCGAGCCCGCCGCGCAGAGCTTGCCCATCCTGATCGGCCCTTCGCGTTACAACTTCCAGGCCATCACCGATGAATTATTGGCGGCACAGGCGCTGCGCATCGTGCATAGCCCAGAGGAACTTGGCGCGGCGGTGCTTGAACTTTTGGCCGAGCCCGATGCCTGCAAGGCGATGGGCCAGCGCGCGTTTGAGGTGGTAGCGCGCAATCAAGGCGCGACCAAACGCTTGCGCCGGATGCTGGTGGAGTTATTGCCCGCGGAGGAAAAAACCGCCGCGCTCTGACGCGGCTCAACGCTTCTCGAACAGCAAATCCCACACCCCATGCCCCAATTTTTGACCGCGCTGTTCAAATTTGGTTGGCGGGCGTTCATGTTCACTGGCCCATTGCCCTTCACCAAACGTATTGCGTAATTCGGGAAAGGCGCCAAGCACGGCTAGCATCTGCCGCGCATAAGGCTCCCAATCGGTGGCGAGGTGAATCACCCCGCCGGGCGCGAGTTTGGGCAATAGGTCGCGAATGAAATCCGCCTGCACCAAACGGCGCTTGTGGTGGCGGGTTTTGTGCCAGGGGTCGGGGAAGAAAATCTGCACGCGGCTGAGCTGGCCGTCCTTTATGTTGATGGCGAGCACGTCCTTGGCGTCGCCGCGATACACGCGCAGGTTGTTGATCTTTGCCTCATGAATGCCGCGCAAAATATTACCGATGCCCGGCGGATGCACTTCCACCCCGAGATAATCCCACCCCGGATGCGCCTCAGCCATGGCCAAGAGCGAGGCGCCCATGCCAAAACCGATTTCAAGCACCAGCGGCGCGAGGCGGCCAAATTCCCGTACTTGATCGAGCGGTCCTGATTCAATTTGCAAGCCGTAGCGCGGCATGAATTCATCGTAGGCTTGCTGCTGCGAGGCGGTCATGCGGCCACTGCGCACCACGAAACTCTTGACGCTGCGCAGCGCCACCAGCGCGGGGGACTGCCCGGTCATGGCGTTTTCAATCCTTGCCAGCACGCATACGCCAACAGCACCCACCCCGCGAGAAAACACACGCCGCCCACCGGCGTAATCATGCCGAGCCAGCGCTGATTGCTCAGCACCAAGAGGTAAAGACTGCCGCAAAACAGCGCAATACCCGCCAAAAACAAACGGCCACTGACGCGCAACAGCGGCAGCGCGCCCAGCTCGCGCACCAAGAAGGCCACCGCCAATAAGGCGACGGCGTGAAACATCTGGTACTGCACGGCGGTATGCCAATTATCGAGACGCTGCGCCGTAACGCGCCCCTGCAAGCCATGCGCGCCGAACGCGCCCAGCGCTACCGCGATAAAACCATTGACCGCGGCCCAAAATAGCCAAGTCAGATACACGATGAAGATGCTCCTGTGTTGCGTAGAAAACGGCGCGGCGCGCATTGGACCATAAGCGGACTTTCCTCTCACCCCGCAATTGCGAATAATACCGCCGTATCGTTTCCTCTTGGCCTTTCTCTTGAACTTCGCCCCGCCCCCCGTCCACGCGCGCCGCATTGTGCTGGTGAATCCCACCCGCTACCTCGGCAATCTATTGATCGCCGGCGGCTTGATCCAGGCTTTCGCGGCGCACAGCCACGCGCAGGGCCGCGCCTTTACCGTGGTGGTGGATGCCGCGTTCGTGGACTTATTGCGGCCTGCTTTGCCCGAGACTACGGCGTTATTAGCGTATCCGCGCGGCGCCATCAAGGCGGCGGGCGCGTGGCGCAAGCTCACGCTTTACTTGGGTTTTTTGCGCCAACTGCGCGCGCTCAAGGCGGATATTGCGTTCAATATCGAGGAAGATTCCACCAGCGACCGCCTGACCCGCCATAGCGGCGCCGCTTACCGGCTCGGTTGCAGCACCACGCGCCACCGTGGCGCTTATGAGGCGGTGGTACCGATCAGTTTCGTGGCACGTCCCTTAGCGCGGCGGCACCGCTGGTACAGCTTCATGGAAATGTTCGCCGCGCTCGGTTTGCAAGAGCCGCCGCAAGCGGGCTATCTGCACTTTCCGCCCGGCGCTCCGCCGCTGCCGGATGTGACGCGCCTGCAAGAGCAAGGCTTTGACCCCAAGCAGCCCTATGCCGCGCTCCATGCCGGCGCCACCAAGGATTACAAAAAATGGCCACGTAATTATTTCGCGCAATTGGCGCGGCGCTTGCGCGATGCGGGCTTGCAGGTAGTATTTATCGGCGCCGGGCGCGACGCGCACGAGAGCGCACAGGTTTTTGAACTTTTGGGTCACCCGCGGCAAGGCATATTCGACGTCACTAATCACTTCAGCCTGAGCCAACTGGGCGGTTTTTTGCGCGGCGCGCGCTGCATGGTGGGCAACGACAGCGGGCCGTTCCATTTGGCCACCGCCCTGGGCGTAAAGGGCGTGGTGATCTTCGGGCCGACGGATGTGGGCTTGTGGCGGCCTCTTGGCGAAGAAGTGCGGGTATTGCAACATTCAGCGCAATGCAGCCCCGAATGCAGCCGCAAACGCTGTTTGTTCGATCACGCCTGTTTGAAATCGATCAGTCCAGATGAAGTGATGGCGGCGCTGTATGAGCTGTCAGCGCTGCACTGAGGCCAAGGGAACCGGCGCTGCCTCGGACGGCTTGCGCGCGCTTGGTAATTTTTGCAGTTCCCACAATTTGGCGTACTGCATGAAGTGGTACCAGGCCACGTTCATGCTGGTGAGCAGGCCATCGCCGCCATCGAAACAACAACCCTTCAGCAAATAACATTGCAAAAAACGCCAGGGAAAAATCAGTAGCAGTTGCCACAGCGACGCGCGTTTGCCTTGCGCGAATTTGTCCAGCGCCTTGAGTTCGCTGTATTGATTCGCTTTGCGGATGCGCTGGGTGAAGGTGAGATTTTCGTGGTGCAAAAAATGCGCGTTGGAGTCGTACACGCGGCCCAGAATTTCCAACTTTTCATGCACGCGCGCTGGCGGGTAGTGGCCGCAGCGTTTACGGAACAAACGGATCAATACATCATCCTTGAAGAAATCGCGCGGCGCGCGGCCCCAGCGCAAGAGCTTGCGGCGGGTGCGCAGGGCGTCGTAGGCGCCGCCGTGGAGCACTTCATGCAGCGCGGCGAGGTAGGCATCGGTGAGTTCTTCGTCGGCGTCGAGGTTGAGCACCCATTCCTCGGAACACAGCGACAAGGCATAATTTTTTTGATCGCTAAAACCGCTCCAATCGCGGTGAAACAGTTTGACGTTGGCGAACGTGCTGGCGATTTCCTGTGTGCCGTCGCCGCTGCCGCTGTCCACGATCACCACTTCGCTGAAGGCGGCAAGCTGCGGCAACAGCCGTTGCAAATTCGCCGCTTCGTTGAGCGTGATGAGGTACACACTGACGGGCAAGGAAGACATAAAAGTGCCTGTAATTGAATTTGCCGTGGCCACTGTGCCGGGCGCTGGTGGAATTGTCGAGGAAGATACCATCAAGGCCGCCGGGGGGACTTAAAGCAGACTTAAGCCGAAGCCCGCCACGGCGGGAAATTCGGGTATCATGCGCGCCCGTTTCTTCCGCCGCTTAGCCATGACCACGCTCAATTCCCGCCAACTCGATGCCGTGCGTTACATTGATGGGCCGCTCTTGGTCCTGGCCGGCGCCGGTAGCGGCAAGACCAGCGTCATCACGCGCAAAATCGCCTGGCTGATCGCTGAGTGCGGCTATCAGCCCCGGCACATCGCCGCCCTGACCTTTACCAACAAGGCGGCGCGGGAAATGCGCGAGCGCGTGCAAAGCCTGCTCAAACACGGCAATACCCGCGGCTTGACGGTTGCCACCTTTCACTACCTTGGCCTCAGCATGATCCGCCGCGAATGCGCGCGGCTGGGGCTCAAGAGCAGTTTCAGCATTTTCGACGAAAGCGATTGCCTGAGCTTGCTCAAGGAACTTCAGCTCAAGGACATCGACCTCAACGACGAGCAACTGCGCAAGCTGGCCGGCCTTATTTCCAACTGGAAAAACCGTCTGCTGTCGCCCGCCGATGCGCTACAGCAAGCCGAGGACGCCGAACAGGAGCTGGCGGCGAAGCTGTACGAATCCTATCAACGCAGCCTGCGCGCCTTCAACGCGGTGGACTTCGACGATTTGATTCTGCTGCCGGCGCAATTATTCCGTTCGCAACCGGAGGTGCTGGAAAAATGGCGCCGCAACATCCGTTATCTCTTGGTGGACGAATACCAGGACACCAACCACATGCAGTACGAATTCGTGAAGCTGTTGGTGGGCGATCGCGGCGCCTTGACCGTGGTCGGCGACGACGACCAGAGCATTTATTCCTGGCGCGGCGCGCAGCCGGAAAACATGCAATTATTGCAGCACGATTACCCCAACTTGCGGGTGATAAA
>JAITMI010000032.1 GCA_031277435.1 Pseudomonadales bacterium | reverse complement strand
AAGAGTACGCCGGGGCTTTACGATACGAAACAATCCGCAAAACCGCAAAAGGCATTTCCGTACAATGACACGCGCGACGGTGGCCAGACGCCAGGACTTGACGGTGGCGGCTATCCCACCTGTCTGGAATGGTGGACCAATGGCGGCAACGGCTTGCGAGGTCGCATTGCCGATCAGGTTCAACCTTCGTTATGGAACCGAATCAAGTCATTTGGCAATTTCATGTCAGATACCGATGTGGAAGACGCGGTTATCCGCACCGTTGTTAGTGCCGGCTCGCCTGGGGTTAGTGTGAAGTTTACGGATTATGGCGGCGCCATCGAAAGCCGGTTTGGGGATGGCGCCGCGCGCTTGGGTAGCGGTCTTGGGATGGGGGTAGGGGAGATGTTCAATGCCTCAAAAGTAGACGCGATGCGCGTAACGCTCCCCATGGTGCAATCCTTTCTTAAACTCGCGGTAGTGATCTGCATTCCAATGCTACTGGTAATTGGCAGCTATGAATTGAAGCACGTGGTTACCGTCAGCATCGTGATCTTCGCGCTATTTTTTGTAGACTTCTGGTTCCAGTTTGCGCGCTGGGTCGATAGCACTATCTTCGACGCGCTATATGGCTCAGGGTATTTCACGGGGCCTGGAGAATCACATCCGTATACTGACTTCGACCCACTATTGGGGACTTGTGATATGTACGGTGCCAACGGCGCAAGCGATTGCGCCTACAAGCATACGCCGTTGGAGTTTGTGATGGGGTCGCTATTTACGGTATTGCCGACTTTATGGGTGGCAGCGTGGATTTAAGGCAGCGGACTTAGCAAGTGCGCTTGGCAGCGGTTCTGCCGATGCTGGGGCGGCTGGAAGTAAAGGCCCTACGCATATAATAGATGTGGCTACAACCGTAGCCACCGGGGGAGCCGGGGCGGTGAAAAAAGGAGTCATGGCGGCCGCATCGAAAAACATGGCAACGTAATCCAATCTCTCGTTCTTTAACCTTTCTGCTACCAGAAACCGTCTGTAATCAATCTTGTAATAGTCAGAAATGAGAACAATTGCAGCGTGGACGTACCGGCCAGCACCTGACGAACAACGAACGTGTTTTAGCGTGCGCACGAGTGTCGATCATCATGGGGTAGTGATCGCTCGTTTCCCTGTTAGAGCCGCCTCCAAGGGGCGGCAGCCTCATACCTGGGGTCCAGGCTCAGTCCTCGGGGTAATGGATGACCCTGTGTCCTGCCGAATCATAGTAAGCATAACCTGAATGGCCCTGGCGCAATTGCAGTCCGTTAAATGTTGGCGCTGCAGTATCATTATCATCATACCTATGTAATGCACGGCTCTTACCTAGTACCCAGAATACCGCCACGGCCATCGCCAACGCGGAGACCAACACAACCAAGGCAACGGCGGTGGCAAAGAGCGCGGTAACGACAACCAGTTTAGCCGCCAGCAGCATAATTTTGGTGGGCGTACCGGGCTTGCGGCCATGGGCTTGCAGCCAGGCCAGCGCCCGGCGGTCCAGGTTCCACACATAGCTTGTCGCGCGCTGCAGGCGTTGCTGAAGCGTGGTAGTAGGCGCAGTGAGTTTTCCGGTTTCCATGTTCTATCCCTCGTTGTTGTTCTGTGTAGCAGGGTAAAGTTTCAATTCGTTTGGTTCAGTTTAGGGCGCTGGCGAACTACACGCCAGCGTCGTCCCGCAAATCCGCTTCGTAGTCCTGGCCGCCGTAGTAGATGCCGAGGATGTTGACGGTATCATCCGTCACATCGAACAGTATTGTTACTCGTCGGCGAAAGCCGACTGTCCGCAGACCAGGGCGAAGATCATCCCGCTGCGTTCCCCGGAGGGGGAAGGTTTGCAAACCATCACAATATTTCACAATGCTTTCGACGAAGCGTGACGCAACAGCAGGTGAGCTGGAAGCGGCAATATAGGCTTCAAGATCAATGAGCCTTTGGCGCGCTTCTTTTTCATAGCGGACTTGGTAATTCACGTCGCGGCACGGCGCCTACGTGCTTCAGCCAGGCCTTGCAGCACTTGCTCTGAAGTGAGTGCGCTGCTTGGATCCGCGTGTAGCCTATCGTAGGCCGCGATGCCTTCCGTGCGAAGCCAGTGTTCAAGACCACGATCACGCTCCCGCAGAAACGCCAGGCCATCGACGATAACTTCGCTGTCGTTCGCGTACTCGCCGGAGGCGACTTTTTCCCGCACCATTGCCGCCATGTCATTGGGTAGCGTGATGTTCAGTTGCTGGGTGTTGGGCATATCCGTATCTCGTGGTTCTGTGTAGCGGGGTAACTGTTTTTGGCTTGTTCCAGTGATCGAACTTGTTGGCTTGGTCCAGATACCCATGTTCCTTAATAGTTTGCGCCCATTCCGCCCAAAATCAAAGCCGGGGAGGGCGGTGGTTTAGGTTTGGTTCAGGTTGGGGAGGGGGGGGGCATTCCTCGGCATCCCGCAAATCCGCTTCGTAGTCCTGGCCACTGTAGTAGTACCAGCCAGTGAGCAAGGCATCAATCGCCAATTGACGGCGGGGTCTGGCGATATTACAGTATCCCAAACCGAAAGAGCGGGAGAAAATATGATCAATGCCACTACTCTTACCGCCAAAGGCCAAATCACGGTTCCCCAGGTGATTCGCAAACAGATGGACTTGAAACCGGGAGACAAGATTACGTTTTCACTCCTTAGCGACGGCACGCTGGTTGTTCGGCCCAAAGTGCGGCGTGTTGCGGATTTGGTTGGCATACTGCATCAGCCCGGTATGTCCGTGGTGCCTGTATCAGCAATGAGAGTCGTTCTTGACGCTGACGAGGGGGCGGCGTGAGCCTGGCGTTGGACACCAATGTGTTGGTTCGACTTCTAACCCGTGACGACGATGTTCAGTGTGCGGCGGCTGAATGGCTTGTAAACACGGCGGTCTCACATGGCGAGCGAGTGATGGTGTCCACGGGCGTGCTTCTTGAAACCGAATGGGTCTTGCGCAGCCGGTATAATCTCGTGCCTGAGAAGATACGACTTGCCTTTAACGCGATTCTTGAAACCGACGAAATAATGGTTCAAGAATTGTCGATTCTTGAGGAATCTCTCAAGATTTGGCGTGAGCACTCAGGGGCGGATTTTGCGGATTGCGTGCATGTCGCCACGGCAGTCCAGAGCAATCGAATCTTAGCGACCTTTGATAAGAACGCGGCCAAATTACATGGCGCGGCACTGATTCCGCAATAAGACCGGCCTAACATCAGCCAGTTTTGAGTCGAAGTTAAGATTCTCTGCCCTAGCGCTGTCTCTCGCGCCACGCCTGGGACAAATACAAGAAGAGCGAGTTATGAACCAAGCCAGCCCTGGATGGACGCTCTTGAGGGTTTTCCATGCTAAACAGCGTCCTTGATGCCGCGCTTGATGAGTTCATCGCGCGCGAAGCCTTGCCCGCCTCTTACCGCGCTACCGCCGAAGAATGGTTCTTGCCGCTGGCGGAAAGCGTGCTGGCCCAGGTGGCGCAAAGCCGGCGCACCTTGATTGTTGGCATCAGCGGCTGCCAGGGTAGCGGCAAGTCTACCTTGGCGAGCTTGTTGACCTTGTTGCTCAAGCAATTATTGGGGCTGCGCTCGGTCAATCTTTCCCTGGACGATTTCTATTTGACCCATGCACGGCGGCAGGAATTGAGCCGTCAGGTGCATCCGCTATTGGCCACGCGCGGCGTGCCGGGGACGCATGAAGTGCCGCTGGCGTTTTCGACTCTCAAAGGTTTGGGCGAGCATGGTGAACTGAGCATTCCACGATTCAACAAGGGCGTGGATGATCGCGCGCCACTGGCAGAGTGGCCGCGCATACTGGCGCCGGTAGATGTGGTGGTGCTCGAAGGCTGGTGTTTGTGCATTGGCCCCGAGGAGGAGGCGGCGCTTGCTACGCCGATCAATGAGCTGGAGGCCACCGAAGATGCGCAAGGCATTTGGCGCCATTACGTCAACGCGCAATTGCGGGGAGCGTATGCGGAGTTTTATGCGCTGGTGGATTTTCTGGTGTTTCTCAAGGCGCCGGATTTCGCTCAGGTGTATGAATGGCGGCAGCGGCAGGAAGACAAACTGGCGGCGCGCGTCAGTGGCATGGAGGCGCGCAGGGTGATGAATCCGGCGCAGTTACGCCGTTTCATTCAACACTATGAGCGTTTGACGCGGCATGGTCTCGCCACTTTGCCAGCGCGCGCGGATGTGGTGTTTGAGTTGGATGAAGGGCAGGGGATCAGGGCCTGTAGCAAAAGTTAAACTACCGTCTAGCGGGAAGCCGCCATTGGGGTTAGTCTTTCGCAAATATCCAGAGCCTTGCCGCCGTAGTACGCGGCGCCAAATCACGACCGGAGCCGGCTGATGCGGACAAGTAGAAAAATTATGCAGCACTCAATACGGCACTTGGCCGGGGCAATGGTTTGCATCGCCTGGCTGGCGCTGCCTGCCGTGGCCCAGGCGCAAGCCCCCGCGGACACCGGGGGTGACACTGAAAACTACGGCAAATTGCTGCAAGATTTCTGCGTCGGCTGTCACAACACCGAAGACTGGGCGGGCAGTCTGGCGCTGGATACGCTGGATATTCAGCACGTCGCGTCCGACGCCGAAACCTGGGAAACCGCCGTCAGCAAGCTGCGTGGCCGCCTGATGCCGCCAGCGGGCCAAAAGCAACCGGCGCAGGCCGATATCGACGCGATGGTGCAGTATTTGGAAACCTCGCTTGATGCCCCCACGGGCGAGCGGCTCATCGGCCATGTGCCGATTCAGCGCCTCAATCGCACCGAATTTGCCGCTTCGGTCAAAGACCTGCTGGATGTCGATGTTGACCCGAGGCAGGTGCTGCCCACCGAAATCGAAGTCGAAGGCTTCAGCAATATCGCTGGCGCGCTGAACATTTCGCCGGCCTTTTTGGAGCAATTCCTTTCCGCCTCGCGGCAGGTGGCGCGTCTGGCGATCGGCGAGCCGGTGCCGAAACTGGCCAAGGTCACCGTGCCGGCGCTGCCAGCCTCGGTAAGCGATTTTCCGCTCGGAACCCGTGGCGGCACTTCGCGTGGCGGCGTCAGTTTTTCCCATGTCTTTCCCGCTGACGGCGAATATCGATTCGTCGTTCCAGAAGAAGACTTCCTGAACATGGGCCTCTACCCGCGCGGCGCGCAAACGGTGGCCACGCTGCTGATTCTGATCGATGGCGTGGAAGTAGTGCGCAAAGATATCGGCGGTCCCGAGTACATTGATCTGGCCGATCGCGACGGCGCCGAAGGCCGCAAAGCCATCCTCGCGATGGTAGCCAGCAGCGCCCAGGTCACGGCGGGGCGGCACCATGTGGCGATGACCTACGTTGAGCGCTCCCGCTCGCTGAGTAACGACGCCACCGCCGGTGGCGCCGGCGGGCAGGTCTCGGATGTGCCCATCATCCAGACGGCCATCGAGATCGAAGGCCCCATCGCGCCGCGCGGCCTGTCGATGAGCGAGAGCCGCGAGCGCATTTTCGTCTGCGAACCGCGGACCCCGGACGAGGACCTGCCCTGCGCCGAGCGCATCGCGCGGCACTTGGGCACTGAAGCCTTCCGCCGCCCCGTCACCGATGCGGACCTGCAATTGCTGATGAAGTCCTACGAGCTGGGCCGCCAGGATGAAGGCGGCTTCGATGCCGGCATCACCGAGCTGGTCACGGCGCTGCTGTCGAGCCCCGACTTCCTCTACCGCGCCATCGCCGCGCCCACAGAGCC
>JAITMI010000386.1 GCA_031277435.1 Pseudomonadales bacterium | reverse complement strand
CTGCCCGTCCACCAGTTTGCCGCTGAGGTCCAGCAGGTTACCAAGTTCAGTGGTGCGTTGTTGACCAATCGCATCAAAACCTTCGAGCGCGAAACCGATCGGGTCCATGATCTGGTGGCAGGCGGCGCAGCTTGGGTTGGAAGCGTGCTGGCTCATGCGCGCGCGCAAGGTTTTGGGCGCTTCGCCTTCCTTTTGCTCAAGGTCGATCACCACGCCAGGGGGCGGTTCCGGCGGCACTACGCCGAGAATGTTGAGCAGTACCCACTTGCCACGGCGCACGGTGGAAGTGCGATCGGCCACCGAGGCCACGGTGAGCACGCTGCCCTTGCCGAGCAGGCCGCGGCGGCTGTCGAATTCGGGCGGCAGGTCCACGCGGCGGAAATGGCTGCCGTAGACGTTGGGAATGCCGTAGTGCTTGGCCAGACGTTCGTTCAAGAACGTGTAGTTGGCGTCGAGCAGTTCGCTGACGTCGCGGTCCTCGCGCATGATGCTTTCAAACAATAATTCCGTTTCGATGCGGAAGGCTTGGCGCAGGTTGTCGTCGAAATCCGGGTACAAATCGGCGACCGGCGCGGTCGAGGCGAGGTTGCGCAATTGCAGCCACTGGGCGGCGAAGTTTTCGGTAAGCGAGCTGGAACGCGGATCGTCCAGCATACGCTGGACCTGTTGTTCCAGATTATCGCCTAGGCGCAGCGTGCCGGCTTCGGCGAGCGACAGAAGTTCCGCGTCGGGCGGGCTGCTCCAGAGGAAGAACGACAAGCGCGAGGCCAGTTCGAGATCGCTGATGGCGTAATACGGGCCATCGCCTTGATCCTCTGGCGCCACTTCGCTGCGGTAGATGAACTCAGGGTCGGCCAGCACCAGTTGCAAGGCGCGCTGGATGCCGCCGTCGAAATCGCCGCTTTCGTCGCGGCCCGCGTCGAAGAATTGTAACAACAGGTCAAGATCCTCAGCGGTCGCCGGGCGGCGGTAGGCTTGGGTGGCCAGCGCGGTCAATATCTCGGTGGCGCAGCTTCTTTCCTGATCGGCATTTTCGGGGTAACAACTGAATACCTTGTCGCGGCTCTGGCTATGTTCGGGACGGCTGGCCTCAAAGGGGCCGGTGATCGACAGCGCGTTGACGTGCGGCGCGAAGGTGAAGCCCACCACGTCCTGAGTCAGCGTGGTGCGTTCGAATTTTTTGTTGAAATCGTTGCTCGGCATGTGCGTGCGCGCCACGAAACTCAGGCCCACCCGGTGCGGGCCGGCGCTGACTGGCACCGAGACTACGTAACGCTCATCGGCCATGTTGCGCGGGTTTTCGCTGGCGACATCCCAGGAGTGGATCAGCTCGCCATCGATGGTCAATTCCAGCGTTTCGCCGTTGGAGTCGCCGAACAGACCGCCGGCGTTGGACCGCACCGGCGTCCAGTTGAAGGTGTAATTACCATCGGCGGGGAAATTATGCTCCGCCAATAAACCGCCGCGGCTGCCGAAAGGCAGGCCATCGACGTGGCGATTCTGGGAGAAATCGGGCGGCGAGTGATATTCGGCGCGGGTGGTTTCAAGATCGAGGCCCAGAGCCAGACGGCTGATCTTGGCGGCGGCGGAAACGTAGGCTTCGATCAAGGCGGGCGAGGAGCCGAGCGAGCCGGCCATGTTGTCGAAACCGTAGCTGGTGTCGTCCACCGGCAGCAGCGTGGCGGGGTTGATCTTGAGGCTCAGCAGTTCGTCGATGGCGTTGGCGTATTCGGCGCGGTTCATGCGATGAATGCCGGGCGCGGCCAGCACCGGCGAGGCTTGCCAGGCCAGATCCAGTTCCGTCACCAGACCATCGACCAGCATCCGTTGCTCTTGTTCGCTTGGGCGCGGCTTGCCGGGTGGCGGCATGACGCCAGCGCTGAGCTTGCGGATCATCGCCTCCCCTACTTTGGCTTGCTCGCTGATGTGCCCGAAATCGAAGGTTTCGAGATCGAGGCCGCCAGAATAATCCTCGAAATTATGGCACTCGGTGCAATAGGTATCCACCAGATTGCTGAGCGCGGCGTGCTGATCCTGGCTTTGATCCTGAGCTTGCGCGATGGAAACGGCGCCTGCCAGCGCGGTAATGGCGAAGGAACGGCGTAACAAGGTCGCGCTCGCGCGCGGCTGGACTAAATAATGGGGCATGTATTGACGGACCTCTGAAACGGAACGGGCTGATTATTCATGTAAGGAAGCGGTACTGCACACCCGTTTCGTTGTTGTCATCGGGGCTGGGGCCGGACTTTATGAGGCAAAAAAGGAAATAATGAGTATTTAAGGATTTTATTGATCATTTTGGACGTTTACGCGACGTTTTACCGGGCACACTGCCCCGCTTACGCTGGCGAGCGCAGGCCAAGCCCCCTTACGGCCTTACTCACCCCGAGCAATACCGGGCTTTGCCTGTTATAGTCAAAAAAGCAGCGGCACTGAACGCAATTTTTTCACATCAGGGAGAAGTACAGCATGGACCGCCTCTACAAAACCATCTACAACCGCGCCCTGGGCATCTGGCAAGCGGTGTCGGAATTAGCGAAAGCACGGGGCCTTACTGGCACGGCGAGCGCCACTGGAGCTGGTGCCGCCCTGCTCGGGCTGTATGCGCTTTTCGCCGCGAGCCCCG
>JAITMI010000349.1 GCA_031277435.1 Pseudomonadales bacterium | reverse complement strand
CTTCGATCAGCATTTCGAAGTCCATGGTATCGGGGCCGGTGCGGGTGAGGCGTTCGACGATGCGCATGTTCTCGGTCGAAGGCTGTAATTCGCGTGGCGCGCCCGGCACGCCGCCGCTGGTTTTGCCGACCAAACCGTTGAAGTTGGTGGTTTCCACCACCAGCGTATTGCCTTCCCAATGGCCGCGCGATTCGCCCATCCACTGCTTGATCGCGCCATCGAGCGGCGGCATGGCGGTGGTGGGGATGACGCGGGTTTCGTGCGCCATTTCAAGAATGATCATTACGTAACCAGGCGCCTGCATGATGCGGATGCCATTGTTGTAATTGCGCGGCAGCATCGACACCGGCATCCCGCGCGTGATGCAGCGGTCCCAGGCGCTGAAATCTTCAATGCCGTCGAACACCGTCTGGCCGGGCCGGTAAGAATCGCGCATCGCCGCCTGCAATTGTTGACCGTATGGTGTGAGCGCCGGGAAGCGGCCATCAACCGGCTCCGCGATCAAGGACGTTTGCCGCATCGCCTGACCCGCCGCGTCCGCCACGGGGATCGGGCCATTCTGGAAGCGCTCATCGCGCGCTTGTACGCCGGCTTGCGCCTGTGCGTATTCATCATCGTTCATGTAGAGGCGATCGCCATACTGCGTGTTGCGCTGTAACGGTACGCCAATCAGATGATTGATGGGCCAGATGCCCGCAATGTCCGGCTCGCCCCAGGACGTCATGGGCTGCGTCCATTCAGCGGCGAATACGCCGTTTTGAGCAAAAAGCAGGGCAAGGGCAAGGTGTTTCAGGGAAAGCGTCGGTACGGTCATACAAGCCACCTCGTTCTTATGAATCGTTATGAAAATCGTTATTGTGGAAATTGCCAACCTGCGGTGTCGTAGCCTTTGCAACGGCGGCACGGGAAATTGAGGGAAGCCGCCGCATGGGCCCAATAGTAGATTCGCGCGGGCAAATGGCGCAAGTGATGACGTTTCATGATGCCTGATGGCGTGCTAAGCTCGCCGCGTCCGTCCGCGACACCCGCACCATGCACCAACAACAAAAACACTGAAAAAGAATGAAGGAGTGGATAGATGTCGATTCGTTTCGCCCTCACGCTAACACTGCTGTGCTCTACATCGGCGCTACAGGCCCAGGAAGCGGCGCGCCCCGCTACGCTTGGCGGCCATCCCAATTTCAACGGCATCTGGCAAGCGCTCAATAACGCGCATTGGAATCTCGAAGCGCATTCCGCCGAGGCCATCGACCAAGCCTGGCCGCTCGGCGCCATCGCCGCGATTCCGGCGGGCAAGAGCGTGGTGCAAGAAGGCACGATTCCCTACCTGCCCGATGCCCTCGCCAAGCGCGATGCCAACCGCGCCGCCTGGCCCCAGGCGGACCCCGAAGCCAAGTGCTACATGCTCGGCATTCCCCGTTCCACCTATCACGACATGCCGTTCCAAATCGCCCAGGGCGATGGCGATATGCTGATGGTTTATCCCTTCGCCGCCGCGCACCGCATCATCTACATGAACGACGCCAGCGAGCCGCCGCTCGAATCCTGGATGGGTAAATCCAGCGGCGCCTGGGATGGCGATACGCTGGTAATCACCACCACTGGCCAGAACGAGCAAAGCTGGCTGGATCGCGCGGGTAATCATCACAGCGTCGAATTGAAAGTAACCGAGCGTTTTACATTGCTCGATGCCGATCATCTCTGGTACGAGGCCACGTTGGAGGATCCCGCGACCTATTCGCGCCCCTGGACCATCGAGATGCCGCTGTACCGCCTGATCGACGCCAACGCCGAATTGCTCGAACACAAATGCGTGCCCTTCGCGGACAAGCTGTTGTATAGCGATTTGTTAGGGCTTGACGCGCCGCAATGACCAATCTGACCCCGCGGGGTCGCGTAACCGGAGGATGACATGATGAAAAAACTGAACATTCTACTAATCGCGCCACTCGTTGCGGCCACGATTCCCGCGCTGGCCCATCATTCCTTTTCGGCGGAATTCGACGCCAACAAGGAAGTGCGGCTGGAAGGCACGGTGGTGAAAATGGAATGGGTGAACCCGCATTCCTGGCTGCATATCGCGGTGGTGAACGAGCAAGGCGAAACCGAGGAATGGGCGGTGGAAGGCGGCTCGCCCGGCGTGCTCTTGCGTTTGGGCTGGACCAAGGACTCGCTGCCGCCGGGCGCCAAGATCATCGTCAACGGCTACGCCGCCAAAGATGGTTCGCTGCGCGCCAATTCCCGCAGCATTGAATTCCCCGATGGCCGCGTGCTGGATGCCGCCAGCAGTAATCGGTATGCGGCGCCGGAGTAGAAACGGAACTACTCCTTCCCTCCATGCCCCCACCCTAACCCTCCCCCGTAAACGGGGGAGGGGATGGCTTCGGAGTGCCGCGGAGAAAAATCAATCACTGATAAGAATTGGAGCCACGCACCATGTTCAAACCACGCCTTGCCTTGGCTCTTTTGAGCCTGCTTCCCGCTTTCGCCCTGGCCCAGCCAGCCGGCTGGAACGATCCTTTTCCGCCGCATAAGGTGATGGACAATCTTTATTACGTCGGCACCTCGGAGCTGGCCTCGTATCTGCTTACCACCGATGAAGGCAATATTCTCCTCAGCAGCAATTACGAAAGTTCTGTACCGGTGATTCAGGCGGCGGTGGAGGAATTGGGCTTTGATTTCAAGGACATCAAAATCCTGATCAGCGGCCACGGCCATCCCGATCACGTTGAAGGCGACGCGCTGGTGAAGGAATTGACCGGCGCCGATGTCATCGTGAGCCGCCTGGATGCGCCGTATAACGAATCCGTGCGCACGCCATCCGGCCGTAGTTTGCCGATCGACCGCCTGGTCGATGACGGCGACACCGTGACGCTCGGCGGCGCCACGCTCACCGCGCATCTCTTGCCCGGCCATACCAAGGGCTGTCTGGCCTGGAGCTTGCCGCTCGAAGAAGACGGCAAGACCTATTACGGCCTCATCGAATGCAGCCTCAACGGCCAATTCTTGCAGTACGTGAATAATGCCGACTATCCCAACATCGCCGCCGACATGCGCGCGACTTACCAGAAGGCGCGTGAAATTCCAGCGGAAGTATTCGTCAGTTCACATGCCAGTTTTTATGGACTGAACGATAAATATGCCAAGCTGCAAGCGCGCCAGCCGGGCGACCCCAATCCTTTCGTGGACCCGGCGGGTTATCAGGCGCATGTCGATGAGTTTGAGAGAACGTTTGAAGCGGCATTGGCGCGGCAAGAGGCCGAAGCGGCAAATCCGTAGGGCGGGTCTTGACCCGCCAAAATAGGAACAACGGCGGGTCAAGACCCGCCCTACGGTGTCCGCGGTTGAGCCTATTGGATCGTCTAAGGCTGATACGGCCGCTCTGCCGCCTGTAAAATTTTCTGAAAAGTCTCGATATCGCCCGTCTCCGGCACATCCTTTGGCATCGAGCGAATGTAGGCGTAAAGGTCGCTCACTTGCGCGTCGCTAAGGCTGTTGGCGGGGTAGTTGGGCATGTCGGTGACGGGTAATAGCGGCGCGACGTCGGCGCGGCCACGCATGAAGGCGCGGAATACGTCCTCGCTGGCCAGGATCGCGCTGCCGGTGTTGTTGAGGTCTTTGCGGCCATAGCCGCTGTAGCCGTGACAGCCGTAGCAGCCATAAACGTAATACGTTTGCGCGCCAGCGCTGGCGTCGCCGTTCACGGCGCTTGGCTCTTGCGCCGCCAAGGTGGCGGCGGCAGAGGTGAGAGTCAGGCTCAGGATTGTTTTTGAAATTTTGTTCATTATTGCTCTCATCACATTCTCCTCAGCGCGGTTGCGTCAGCACGTCGATCAGATAAGGTTCGCCGCCCTTCACCGTGTCGATGCCGCGCTGTAGCGCGGCGGCCAGTTGGGTGGGATCGTCGATCGGGCCTTCCGCCTTCATGCCGTAACCTTCGGCCAGTTTGGCGTAGTTGATGAAGGGATCGCGCAGCGTGGTGCCGATGTTGCCGCGGTCGGTACCGCGCCCGCGCACGCCGGCCATGTATTGAATGAACATGAATTCCTGGTGCCAGGCGCGGTTGTTGTGCATCACGGTGAGCATCGGTAATTGATGGTGTACCGCGGTCCACACCGAGCCGGGGGCGTAGTTGAAGTCGCCGTCGGTCTGCACGTTGATGACGATGCGGCCACGCGCGCGCGCCGCCAGCGCCGCGCCGGTGCAGGCGCCAAGGCCATAGCCCATGCCGCCGGCGCCTTGGCCGCCGAGATAACTGTATGGCTTGTTGTGGTCCCACAACTGCATGTGGTGCGAGCTGGAAAAACTGCTGGGCGAGGCGAGGCACCAGTCTTCGTTCATGATAAGCGGCCACAGTTCCGCGTAAATGCGCGCGGTGCTCACCGGGCTCAAATCCCAGCCTTTTTTCTTGTCCTCGATGGCGTCGCGCAGGGCGCTCATGCGTGCCTCTTGATTGGCTTGCGCGTGGCGCGCCTTGCGTTCGTCGATGAGGCGGCGCTGTTCGGGCGTCATCAAGCGGCTGACTTCGCCGATGATGGCGGGGATGCTGGCCTGCGCGTCGATGCTGAGCGTAGTGCCTTGCTGGGGCCGCGCGGCGCCGCGGCCTTCGGCTGGTGCGTTGGCGCGCAGGCCGCCGAAGCCGATGCCGGCGGTGTCGCGCGTGGCGGTGAGCGCGGCCACGCTGGGGCGCTGCAAGGAAAGTTGCGGCGAATTGGCTTCGAGGCCGAGCACGTAATCGTAAGCGGTATCGGCGCCGGGGCCGCACAGCGGGTGGCGCTGCGGAAAGCCCATCGGCCCTTGGGTGGCGCTGGTGGAGGCGCTGGCGCCGATGAGTTCCGCCAATTCCACCGCGGCGGCGACGCCTTCGGGGGTGCGGAACGCGCCGGTAGCGAGGCGCGGATTATTGGCGGCCAAAAGCTGCTGCGCGATGTCACGCGCGGTGGCAACGTCGATGCCTTCGATCACCGCCGGACGGAATGGCGGCACTACTACATCGCGCGCTTCTTCCTTCTGCAATTCCATGTCGATCACCACCACAGTGGGGCCGGTGGGCGGAGTGACCGCTTGGCGATAGGCTTCTTGCAGCGCTTCCAGGCATTCGGGCAGGGTTTTTGGCTGAGCGTCCCATTTGGTGAAACTGCGGCACAAAGCCGCCATGTCGTTGGCGGTGTGCGCCTGGATGAAACCGTCGTCGCGGCCCACGATCAGAATCATCGGCGTGCCGGAGTAGAAGGCTTGGTAGATCGCCATCGAGGCATGTTGAATGCCGATAGTGCCATGCAGCATCGCCGCCATCGGCCGGCCTTCCGCCTTGCCGTAACCGTTGGCCATGTCCACCGAGCTTTCTTCGTGCAGCGCGGTGATGTATTCGGGCATCTGGTTGGGCGGCGCGCCGTAGTTGGCGATGGATTCTTGAATGCCTTCGAAACTGGAACCGTTGTTGGAGGCCACGAATTCCACGCCCATGTCCTTGAGCACTTGCACCATCAGGTCGGAGCCGGGCCGCACCACGCTGCGTTCTGGATTGGGCGCTTCGAGCAGACCGGTATCGCGCTGGATTTGCTGATAGCTGGGCGCGCTGTAGGAAGCGGCGAAGGCGGAAGGGTTCTGCGCCTGAGCCGCTGGCGTCACCGCCAAGGCCGCGGCGCCTGCGGCGGTACCCTTGAGAAAATGCCGGCGGCCGATCTTGGCGGCCTCTGTTTGTGGAGCGAATTTATCGGTACTCATGACTGCCCTCTCTAAGAATGGTTGGAATCGCTGGCTGCCTGATAAAAACCTTGGTCTTGCGCTTGCTCACTGGGGTGATCGCTGTAAAGAAGATCGGCAATTATCGCGGCGCTGTCAAACGCTTATCGAGCAGGCCGCGAATTGTTCCGTTATGTTCATGTCGCTGTTGAGGTATGTGATGGACTCTCCGGCGCTGATGTGTTTATGCTGGCGGACACACCCTCAGCGTGGATGAGAGTGAAATCATAAGCCGATCCTGATTCAGGAGAATGCGATGCCGAAAATAATAACCAGTAAGTTCGTCGCGGTATTGATGTTGATAGCGGCAGTGAGCGCCTGCTCGCGTTCCGAAGAGAGCGCGCAAACTACCGTGGCGCCCGCCACAGCGGCCCTGCCCGTGCGGATCGATTACAACTGGCACGTCCGCCCGATTCTTTCCGACAATTGTTTCAACTGCCACGGCCCCGATGAAAAAGGCCGCAAGGCGGGGTTGCGGCTGGATGTGGCCGCGCAAGCCTACGCCGAATTACCCGAATCGCCCGGCAAATTCGCCATCGTGCCCGGTGAAATCGGCGGCAGCGAACTGATCCGCCGCATCAACGCCGCCGATCCTGATGTGCGTATGCCGCCGGAGTCCTCTCATAAACAGTTATCTTCGCGGCAAATTGCAATTTTGGAACAATGGGTTGAAGAAGGCGCCGAGTACAAGCCGCATTGGGCCTTTATCACGCCCGAACGTCCGGCGGCCCCAGAGGTCAGCGGCGCGGTGCGCAACGACATCGACCGCTTCGTACTGACGACGCTGGCGGAGCAGGGCTTGCAGGGGTCGCCCGAGGCCGACAAGGAAACGCTCATCAATCGCGTGAGCCTCACGCTCACCGGTTTGCCGCCAACCTTGGCGGAAGTCGATGCCTTTCTCACCGACGACAGCCCCGAGGCTTATGAGCACCTGGTGGATCGCCTCTTGAATTCCAGCGCCTACGCCGAGCACATGAGCAATTACTGGCTGGATCTGGCGCGCTGGAGCGAGAGCGACGGTTTTCTGTTCGATCATCACGACCGCCTGCTGTGGCCTTGGCGCGATTGGGTGATCGACGCCTTCTCGCAAAACATGCCCTTCGATGAATTTATCACCAAACAACTGGCGGGCGATCTGCTGCCAAATCCCAGCCGCGAAGATTTATTGGCGACCACTTACGTGCGCCTGGGCAAGCGCACCTCGGAGAACGGCGTCATCGAGCCCGAATACAAAGCGGAATACATGATCGAGCGCACCGATAACGCGCTGGGCGTGTCCTTGATGGGGCTGACGCTTGGCTGCGCGCGCTGCCACGATCATAAATACGATCCGATTTCGCAGGTGGATTACTACTCCTTGGGCGCGTTCTTCAACAGCGCCGATGAGCCGGGTTTTTATCCGCCCGGTCACAGCGCCATTCAAGCCGGGCCCACGCTGCCCTGGCCGAGCGCCGGGCAAGAGCAGCGCATCACGGTATTGGAACGAGATTTGGCAAACGCTGAACAAAATTACCAGCAAGCCTTGGCGCGCGCCGCGATCACGTTGAGCCAGAATGCCGCGCCGCAAGAGTTGTGGGCGCAGGTCGAGGCGGCTTTGCAAGAAGGCTTGGATGCCTATTACCCCTTCGACACGGTACGCCCGGTAACGGTCGAAGAATTGCCGGAGCTGCCCGTGCGCGCCGTGCCGCCCATTGAACTGGTAGAACAGCCGGCCTATGGGCGCAGAGGCAACGCGGGGCAGGCGCAACAGACCGCCGCGCCGCAGCCGCCGCGCAGCAGGATTCCGGCGAAGTACGTTCTGGAACAGATGAGTTTCTCCGACGCCGTTGGTACCGATGTGCTGCCAGCCATCATTCAAGAGCCGATTCTGCGCGAAGGCCATATCGGCAACGCCTTTTTCGTCAACGAAACCAACAAAGGCTTTTTTGACCACGATGTTGGCTGGTACGACCGCGGCCATCCCTTCAGCTTCGACCTGTGGTTCTACGCCGCGCAGGAATATCCCGACGTGGTGCCGGTATTCAATTACCGCGATGACGACAACTCAGGCGGCGCCGGCTACCGCGTGCAGTTGGAAGATGGCACGCTGTGGTTCTATATCGCTCATTCCAGGCCGGCCAACATGATCGCGCTGCGCATGGAAAATAAATTCCCGCTGGGCGAATGGGTGCATCTGACGCTCACTTATGACGGCTCCAGCACCGCCGCCGGCACCAAGATATATATCAATGGCACGGAAACCGCGGTGCATGTGGACCACGACTCGCTGTCGCGCAGCATTCTGCCGATGGGCTATGCCGCGGCGCTCGATCAGCACTATGGGCTGGCCTTTGGTATGCAGTTCCGCGAAAAATCGCCGGTAGGCAGCGGGCTCGATGAATTCCGCGTCTACGGCAAGTCACTCAGTGCCCTGGAAGTGGCCTATCTGCACGATGCCGCGAGCCTGCAAGGCGAAACGCCCGATGCGTCGCAGGTCCGCGATTTTCTGCTGGCCAATGATTTATCGGTCAAAAATGCCTTCGCCGCCTTGACTGATGCGCGCGAAGCGCACAATGCCGAAGTCACTCTGGTGCCGCAGGTATTGGTAATGGGCGATTCGCCCGCGCCGCAAGCCTCGTTCGTGCTCAATCGCGGGGTTTACGATCAACACGGGCAAGCGGTAAGCCCGCGCGGCATGGATCATATTCTGCCCTGGGATGAATCGCTGCCAGCGAATCGCCTCGGCTTGGCGCGCTGGCTGATGGACCCTCAGCATCCGCTCACCGCGCGCGTGTTCGTCAATCGGCTCTGGCAAAATCATTTTGGCGTGGGCTTGGTCAAGAGCGCCAACGATTTCGGCGCGCAAGGCGATATTCCCTCGCACCCCGATTTGCTGGACTGGCTGGCGCGCGAGTTCATCGAATCGGGCTGGGACATCAAGCATTTGAACCGCTTGATCGTCACTTCCGCGACCTACCGGCAGAACTCGGCGCAAAGCGCGGCGCTGGCCGAACGCGACCCTGGCAACACCTGGCTGGCGCGCGGCCCGCGCTGGCGCATGACGGCGGAAATGATCCGCGATTCGGCGCTGCGGCAGGCCGGCTTGCTGGTGGATCAGGTGGGCGGCCCGAGCGTGCATCCTTACCAGCCCGACGACATCTGGAATTCGTCGAACAGTTCCTACTCGTATCCGGCCACCGATGAAGTCAGCGCCGACGAACATCACCGGCGCAGCATGTACACCTTCATCAAACGCACCGCGCTGCATCCGTATTTGCAGATTTTTGACTTTCCGGATCGCAGCGTCAGCGCCGCCAGCCGCCGGCAGTCGAACACGCCGCTGCAAGCCTTGGCCTTGATGAACGATCCGCAGTTTTTGGAAGCCGCGCGCGTGCTGGCCACGCAAGTGATGGAAGATAACGCCATTGAAGATGAACGCGCCGCTTTGGCGCGTTTGTACCGCTTGTTGGCGCGGCGCATTCCCACTGAGGAACAATTGCAATTATTGGATGAATATTACCGCTCACAATTGCAGGCTTACGCCGAGCAGCCAGAAAAGGTCATGGACCTGCTCAGCATCGGCGTAACGCCACTGCCGGAGGCGGACGCCTCGCCTCGCCTGGCGGCGCTGGCCAACGTGGCCACGCTGATCATGAATTCCCCTGACGCCTTTACCGTGTGGTGAGGAAATTTTATGAAGAACGATAAGTATGGAATGGACCCGGCCCGCCGTTTGTTCCTGAAAAGCTCGGGTATCGCTGGCCTCGGCGCGTTCGGCGCCTTGAACCTACTCAACAGTGAAGCCTTCGCGCAGCAAGCCCTGCAAGCGCCGATGAATACCGGCCTCCTCGGCAGCGGCCACCTGCCGGCGCGCGCCAAGCGGGTGATCCACCTGCACATGCTGGGCGCGATGTCGCACGTGGATACCTTCGATTACAAACCCGTGCTGGTGGAACGCAGCGGCCAGGAATTGCCGCCCTCGGTCAAGGAAGGGCAGCGCATTTCCACCATGTCGAGCGGCCAGTCCGCGTTCCCCATCGCCGGGCCGGTGACGGGATTCGCGCAACACGGGCAGAGCGGCGCCTGGGTCAGCAGCGCGCTGCCGTACACGGCCAAGATTGTTGATGATCTGTGCTTCATCAAGACCATCAATACCGAGCACGTCAACCATGACCCGGCGGCGAAGTTTTTGTTTACCGGCTTCCAGATCGCCGGGCGTCCTTCCATTGGCGCCTGGGTGAGTTACGGCCTCGGTTCCGACAACCGCGACCTGCCGAATTTCGTGGTGATGAAGGCCGGTTCCGCGGGCGGCGTACCCTTGGATTCGCTCACCTGGGGCGCTGGTTTTTTACCGTCTCATCATCAAGGCGTGGAATTTCTCGCGGCGGAAGAACCGGTCTTGTACATCGCCGACCCCCAAGGGCTGGATCGGCGCGACCGCCGCACCATGCTCGACAGCCTGTCACGGCTGGCGCAAACGCAATACCAAGCCTCGGGCGATGAGGAAACCTTGTCGCGGATCAATCAGTACGAAATGGCCTACCGGATGCAAGCCTCGGTGCCGGAAGTGGCCGATATTTCCGATGAGCCGGATTACATTCTGGACATGTACGGCCCCGACGTGCGCAAGCCCGGCACCTTCGCCCGCAACTGCCTGATGGCGCGCCGCCTGTGCGAGCGCGACGTGAAATACCAGTTGGTGTTCAGCCTGGGCTGGGATCATCACAGCAGCATCGCGCAATCCTTGCCGCGGCAATGCCAGATCATCGACCAGCCGGCGGCGGCCCTGGTTACCGATCTCAAACAGCGCGGCCTCTTGGAAGACACGCTGGTGACCTTCGGCACCGAGTTTGGCCGCACGCCGTTCATTCAAGGCAACATCAACGACCCGCGCTATGGCCGCGATCACCACGGCGGCGCCTTTACCTGGTGGATGGCCGGCGGCGGCGTGAAGGCGGGGCTTACCTACGGGGAAACCGACGACTTCGCCTACAACATCGTCAAGGATCCGGTACACATCCACGATTTGAACGCCACCATTTTGTACCTGATGGGCGTTGATCACAAACGCCTGACCTTCCGCGCGCAAGGCCGCGACTTCCGCCTGACCGACGTGCACGGTGAAGTCGTCACGGGCATTTTGGCATGAGTGGTAGTGAAATCACGGCGCGGGTATGAATAAAAAGAGCAAAGCCGTATGGAGTTGAGTTATTTTCTGGGGCGCTTCCACGTCTTGGCGCTGCATTTGCCAATTGGCATGTTGTTCGTGGTATTGCTGGCGCACCTCGTGGCGCGGCGTCCTCGTTACAGTTATTTGCGTGAATTCATTCCATTATTGTGGGCGGTGACGGCGATCGCGGCCATCTTCACCGTAGCGCTGGGGCTATTGCACTTTTCCGAAGGCGGCTTTGATGGCGAAGCCGGCTACAAGCACCGCGCCTATGGTCTGGCCTTTGCGTTAACTACCACGCTGGCCTGGCTGCTGAGCGCCTTGCGGCCCGATCTCTATCAGCGCCGCCTGGCCGGGCCTGCCTGCGTGCTTACGCTACTCTTGGTCACGATGACCGGCCATTACGGCGGCAACCTCACTCACGGCTCCACCTACTTGGTGGAATACGCCCCGCAACCTATACGCTCACGGGCGGGCTTGGCGCCGCCGCGCTCCGCGCCAAGGTCGCTGGAGACGGCGGACGTGTACCTGGATGTAGTAGCGCCACTCTTGCAACAGCGCTGCGGCGCCTGCCACAACCAAAACAAACGCAGCGGCGGCCTGGATCTGAGCAGCCACGCCAGCTTGCTACGCGGCGGCGAAGCCGGCCCCGTCTTGGCCCCCGGCGCTGCCGAAGCCAGCGACTTGCAGCGCCGCATCAGCCTGCCAGAATCCAATGAGGACTTCATGCCCGCCGAAGGCAAAACGCCCTTGACGGAATCGCAAGTCGCGATCATCGGCTGGTGGATTGATGCCGGCGCGCCCGAAGGCG